>JBCCOR010000052.1:0-12769 GCA_039025295.1 Acidobacteriota bacterium | reverse complement strand
GACGAGGTGCTGCTGGTGCAGACGCCGCGCAGCGTGGCGGCGGCGGTGCAGCGCATCGGCCGCGCCGGCCACCGCGCGCACCGCGCGCGAGAGCGAGCCGTGGTGCGAATAGGCGAGCTCGCTCGTCTCGCCGGCGTTGAGCAGGCGCGCGACCTTCTCGGTGGTGCGCCGGCTGTTGGCGAAGAGCAGCGTCGAGCGGTTGACGTCGACGTGCCCCTTGAACGCCGCCGCCAGCCGCGACCACGCGTTGTCGTCCTCGACCGTGCGCGACGCGTCGGGCCGCTCGTCGGGTCCGCTCGGCGGCTTCGCCGCGGGCGCGCCCTCGAGCGCCGCGCGCACGGCGCCGAGCTCGTCGTCCGCCGTCGCGTCGTCCGTCATCGCAGCGCCCGGATCGGCGACCGCGTCGGCATCCGTCGCGTCATCCGTCGACGCGTCGGCGTCGGCCGCCGGCATCTCCTCCGGACCGAGCGGGAAGTGCACGGCGATCGCGTAGCGCTTGGTCGCGGCGCTGCGCACCACGGTCACCGGCCGCGGCGCGAAGCGGGTCGGCAGCTCGGCGTCGGCATCGCCCGGCGCGACGATCTGCTGCCCGCCGACGTAGGCCGCGATCCGTTCCGCCGGCCGCACCGTCGCCGAGAGCGCCACGCGCTGCGGCTCGCGACCGCTGGCGCGCAGCGTCTGGCGCGCCACCCACTCCACCGCCGTGATCAGGTGCACGCCGCGCTTGGTCGGCGCCACCGCGTGGATCTCGTCGAGCACGATCGTGCGCACATCGTCGAAGAGCCGGCGTCCGCGCGGCGAGATCAGCAGGATGTTGAGGCTCTCGGGCGTCGTGATCAGGATCTCGGGCGGTCGCCGGAGCATCCGCTGCCGCTCCTTCGCCGGCGTGTCGCCGCTGCGCGTCTGCGCGTTGACCGGCGCCATCTCGCGCCCGGCCAGCTCGAACTGGCCGCGCAGCGCCGCCAGCGGACCGAGCAGATTGCGCCGCACGTCGGTGTTGAGCGCGCGCAGCGGCGAGACGTAGACCACGCGCACGCGTCCGCCCTCCCACGCGCCCGTGAGCAGGCGATCGAGCGCCCAGAGAAAAGCGGTCAGGGTCTTGCCCGAGCCGGTCGGCGCGGTGACGAGGACGTGCTCGTCGCTGGCGATGCGCGGCCAGGCGCGCGCCTGGGCGTCGGTGGGCGTGCCGACCTGCGTTTCGAACCAGGTGCGGACGAGCGGATCGAACGGCGCCAGGGCCGTCGCGGGATCAGGCGCGGGTTCGCGGTTCTCGTCGACCGCGTCGGGCGCGACCGGCGCGCTCAGTGGATCCACGGTCCTTTGCGCACGCTGCCGTTGCCGCCGTCCTTGCCGGCGCCGGTCGACGGCCGATCGGCGCCGCGGCCGTCGACCACGCCGAAGCGTCCGCGCTGCTTGCGCAGGCGCCAGGTGATCCACATCTTCTCGAGCCGCAGGCGCGTGTCGCGCGCGAGGCGCTTGGGTCCGCCGCGGTGCAAGAGCGCCATCGTGCCGCCGACCGCGGCGCACACGCCGAGGAAGCCGGCGATGTCGCGCGTCGCGAGGAAGCCCATGAACGCGAAC
Organism: Acidobacteriota bacterium; assembly: GCA_039025295.1. GTDB lineage: Bacteria > Acidobacteriota > Thermoanaerobaculia > Multivoradales > J023 > JBCCOR01. The sequence goes on along the minus strand of JBCCOR010000052.1, from coordinate 11,188 downwards.
AGGATCTCGATCCACAGGAAGTGCCCGGCGCGGATCGGCAGCACGAAGAAGAGATAGATCGTCGCGTCGCGGTTGATCACGGCGAAGGCCGCGATGAAGACCGTCAGGAGCATGCGCTGGCCCTGCATCAGGGCGAAGGGCGCGATCGACGCGCCGAAGCCGAGCGTGCCGGCCAGCAGCTCCACCATCACCGCCGCCACAGCCGCGATCGCGGCGGTCGTGCCGAGCAGCCACCAGAAGCCGCGCCGGCCGAGGCGCAGGCGCACGTCGCGGCCGAAGAGATAGAGGATGAAGAGCTCGACCAGGAACCACAGGCCCGGGCTGCCGATGCCGATGAACGGATAGGTCACCAGCTGCCAGAGAAAGCCGCGCTGCCAGACGTCGGGCGTCAGCCGCAGCGACTCGAGCGGCGTCACGCCGAGCACGCTGAGCGAGAACGTGGCGAACACCACGGCCATCAGCGCGAGCAGATCGGGCGGCGGCGGCGGTCCGCCGGTGAGGTCGAAGACGGGTCGAGACGGGCGCGTCGCGTTCACCATAGCTTCAGGACGTTACCAGTTTTCCGGCTGCCCCAGGCGCGCGGGCTCAGGTCGACGGGCGGACGCCGGTGCGAACCGCGCGCCGCAGCGCCCGTCCGCGCCCGGCGCGCCGCCGGCTGCCGTGCTTCTGGTAAACGCGCACCGCCTCCTCGCGCGCGAAGGACGTCCTGCGCACGGCGAAGATGCGGTCGCGCGCCTGCGCGTAGGCGGCCGCGTGATCGACGATCGGCGCCGGGTAGTCGCGCCCGATGAAGCAGTTGGCCATTTTTTGCGCCAGGGCCGGCATGGTGTGCGGCTCGGCGATGTAGGCGTCGGGCACCTCGGCCAGCTCCGGCACCCAGCGGCGGATGAACGCGCCGCGCGGATCCTGATCGATCACCTGCTTCGCCGGCGCGTAGATGCGAACGGTGTTGATCCCCGTCACGCCCGACTGCATCTGGCACTGGCTGTAGTGGATGCCCGGCTCGAAGTCGAGAAAGAGCCGCGCCAGATGCACCGCCGGCCGCCGCCAGTCGAGCCACAGATGGTAGGCGGCGAACGACATCAGCATCGCGCGCATGCGGAAGTTGATCCAGCCGGTGTCGTGCAGGCAGCGCATGCAGGCGTCGATCATCGGATAGCCGGTCTGCCCGTCCCGCCACGCCGCGAGGCGCGCCGCATCGACCGCCGGATCGCGCGCCTCGGCGCGCAGCGCGGCGTAGGCGCGGTTCATCGTGCGGAACTCGATCATCGGCTCGTCCTCGAGCTTCTGCATGAAGTGGCAGTGCCAGTGCAGCCGCGACACGAAGCTCTCGACCGAGCCCAGCCAGCGCTTCGTCGCCGGATCGGGCCCGGCGCTGCGCAGCGCGTCACGGCGCGCCGAGGCGTCCTGATAGACCTGGCGCAGCGAGATCGCGCCGTAGGCCAGATGCGGACTCAGCCGACTGCAGCCGCGCCAGCCGGCGACCGGGCTCGCCATGTCGGCGCGGTAGTTCTCGCCGCGCGCGTGCAGGAAGGTGCGCAGCAGCCGCTGCGCCCGCGACGCGCCGCCCGGCTGCGCGCGCGTGCGCAGCGACGGCAACAGCTCGAGATCGGCGGGTTCGCGGATCCGCCCGTGGTCGAAGTCGGGCAGGACGTCGTCGACGCCGACGATGCGCTCGGGCGTCGGCGCCTGGTGGTCACGCATCCGCCGATGCCAGATCCGCGCCCAGCCGTCGCGGTTCTTCAGCGGACGCACCACGCCATGTTGGGGAATCTCCGTCCACGGCACGCCGCGCGCCCGGCACCAGCGCTTGACGCGGATGTCGCGCTGGTAGGTGACGTCGCCGCCGGTCTCCTCGTGCGACCACAGCCCGGCCATTCCGCCCGCGGGCCGCAGCGCCTCGGCGAGGCGATCGAAGGCTTCGGGCAGGTTGCCGATACGCAGCGTCAGGCGCGCGCCGCGGCGCTCGAGGTTCGCGGCCAACTCGGCCAGACACTGGTTGGCGAACACCAGATGCGAAGGATCGTGGTCCTCGGCGGCGAGTCGCTCCGGCTCGTAGACGTAGAGGCACACGACGCGCCCGGCGCGCGCCCCGTCGAAGAGCGGCGCGTGATCGCGCACGCGCAGATCGCGCTTGAACCAGACGACGTGAATGCCCACGCCGAGGCGTTCGTCGTGGGTCCTGCCGCGGATGCTTATAGCGCGGCTCAGCCGCGCTCCGCCCAAGCGCGCGGTTCTGCCGCGCGCCAGGCCAAGCGCGCGGTTCCGCCGCGCTCTCGCTCAGCCGATCGACGACGCCGTCGTCTCGACCGTCTCGTAGCGCACGCCGCGCGCGTCGAGATAGTCGAGGACGGGCGCGTAGAGCGACGCCGGCAGCGTCTCGAGCGGCCACACGCCGGCCTCGCCGAACGCGCCGGCCCGGAGCTGGGCGACCAGCGCGGTCGCGGCGTAGCCGGTGGTGCGCGCCATCGACGACGTGCCGCCCTGCCCGTGATCGAGCACGGCGACCGTGCGCCGCACGCGCTGCTCCGACGCGTCGATCGCGTCGACGTCGCAGCGCATGTAGGTGAACTCCGCGTCGTCGGGCCGCGTTTGCCACTGATCGACCAGCAGCGCCGCGGTCAGGTCGATCGGCCGCACGGTCGCGCCGTCGGCGAGGGTCACCGGCGTGTCGCCGAAGAAGCCGCCGTCGCGCAGCAGCATCATCTGCTCGCGATGACCGGGATAGCGCAGCGTCTTCTCCACCATGTCGGGCACGTCGTCGACGGTGTCGAGCACGGTGCGCAGGCCGTCGGTGAGAAAGGCTTCGAGCGTGCCGATGCCGGGCACCTCGAGGTATTCCGGATCGGTCAGCGGCGGATGCGTCACGTCGGCGCCGAGCTGGCGGAAGCGCGCGGGGCGCGTGTACTCCTCGATCACGTCGGTCGGCGCGAACGGCGCGGTGTACTGCCACGGCCAGCGCCGCGCGACGGGCAGTCCGCCGACGTAGCAGGCGAAGCGCTCCACCGACGCGAAGTCGGCGCGCGCGCGCCCGAGAATGAAGTTGCTCATCCCCGGCGCCACGCCCGCGTCGACCACGATCGTCGCGCCCTGCGCCTTGGCGAGCGCGTCGAGCGGCAGCGGGTTTTCGGGCAGGAAGGAAATGTCGACCATTGGCCGGCGCGCGTCGATCACGGTTTGCAGGATCGCAAGCCCGAGATGGCTCGGCGCGGCGCCGACGATCAGATCGTGCGCGGCGGCGATGCGGGCGACGGCACCGCGGTCGCCGAGGTCGGCGGTCTGGCGCGTGATCGGCCGTTCGGAATCCGCGTCGCCGGCGTCCTCACCGAGCCGATCGCGGGCCGCGTCGCGCGCGTCGACCGCGGTCACGCGCACCTGCGGATCGGGCTGGCCGTCGAGGGTGAAGGCGAGATCGCGGGCCATCGCGTGGCCCACGCGTCCGCAGCCGAGCACGGCGATCCGGGTGACGCCAGCGTCGTCGGACGCTGCGGATGAGGCGTTGTGGGTCGTCATATCCCGACGATATCGGAACGCGCGGCGTCAGCGCGCGGTCGATGCGGCGCTGTCCGGTCGGCAGTCGTTGAAGGCCTCATCTTGCAGGATGTCGCGGAAGAGATCGCGCCACACCGGCCAGTCGTGTCCGCCCGTACGCACGTAGACGTGCTCGCGGTCGAGGTTGCGGGCGAAGAGCTGGTTGGCCTCGGCGAGGTCGTCGTCGTCGCCGTAGCCGAGAAAGATCAGCGGCCGCGTCGCGGGATCCTGCTGCGCCCAGTCCTGGTACCAGCGCCACATCTTGCGCAGGTCCTTGCCGGGCTTGAGCGGCGGATTCGGCGTCCAGTTCTCGAGCGGACCCGCGGCGCGGATCTCGTTGAGCGCGCGCGATCCGCCGACGTAGGGCGCGAGCAGCACCATGCCGTCGAGATCGGCCGCGTTGCGCGCGGCATAGGCAATCGTCGCGAAGCCGCCGAACGACATCCCGCCCATCCAAATCTCCTCATACCCCGCCGCGCGCGCCGGCTCGACGACGTCGGTCGACAGGCGCTCCCAGAGGGTGCCGCGGTTGGCGTATTTGATGTGCAGATCGACGCCGACGAGGTCGATGGAGAGACCGAGCTCGTCAACGACCTGCGGGAAGTCGTGGCGGCCGATGTCTTTCGGCAGGCTGAAGAAGCCCGGGACGATCATCATCAGGCAGCGGGCGCGCGCGTCGGCTGCGGGCTGGAAGACGCTTTGTGTAGGGCCGGCGTCGATTGGGAAGGTCTGGACGCGGACGGGGGTTGGGGCGCTGCGGAAGAAGGGGAGGCAGCCGGTGAGGAGCAGGAGGATCGAGGTGATGGCGAGGAGGCGGAGATGCATGGTCGTGAGGTCCTCGGGGCGGGTCGTGAGGGCGAGCTTCGGAGGTGGGTTCGTTGCGGGGCTTTGTCTGGACGAGGCCGGAAGTTTCGGCAGAGTCCGCGAGGGTTCTGCCGTATAGCCACAGCGGCACCTTTGTCTAGACGATTCCATCAATACGCCAATGTACGTCCTTGCGCCTTACATTCCCCCTGTATATCAGCCAACTTCTTTTCGAACTTCTCTTTTGTCATTGGCTCGACACCTGCACACCCCAATCCTTGGCGAAGCTCCATCTCCAACATCAGTTGCCTTGTACGATCAAAAGGCACCTGATCCTCTGCAGAGTCACTGCCCGAGATCGCGACGAGCGTAACATTGACGCCTCCCTCAGGCGGCCCTTCTATACGCAAAATATCCTGGTCGACATGAATATAATCGATCGTGGCGTGAAAGAAAAATATCTTTTCCGCCAAACGCAGAACTTGACCAGGAACATTCGCCATTGCGACTGCATAATAGCATGTGGAATCTTTCCCAATACCGCTAGGAAGAGCTGGCAGTTTCCGCCCTACTGGATAATCCAGCTTCTCCAATCGAATCGCCTCAGGCGTACTCTTGACACCGAGCTTTTCGATCTCCTTGGTCACGTTGCTCACGCGGCCAGCCAACTCACCTTCAGTAAATCTATCGTAGAATGGACTCGCAATGAAATCGATCCGCCCGCCGATTGGCACCTTCACTCCATCTTTGTCCAGAGGACCACAGTGCAGCCATTCGATATTGAATCCCTCATTAAATACGATCCGCAAAATCTGATAGATCGCGCCGGGGTAGTTGTTGGCGTCGATCCTCCAGAGAGATCGCATCAACGTCTGATCATCAGACGGAGGTATGATATCAATGGAATCCAGGCCCGTCATAACATTCTCTGCCCATCTCGATGTCTTATCAAACAGATCAAGCCGTGATGTGACATAGCGCTTGGGAACATCGCCCTTGAAATCGCTCGGCGTATACAGCGAATGAGGAAAGTCTTCATCGCGCGATCGAAAATTCTCTTTTGGCAGATACTGCAAGACTTTCGCAAGACTTGCAGACATCGGCCAATCATAAAGATGATCCTTCTGAAAAAACTTGACTTTGTCCGCCATGACGCTTTGCAGTTCAGAATCATTATTGCGCAACTTCTCATTCAATGCTTCAACACCTCGAGCCGGTCTCGAAGAGCCGTTGGGTGGCGTCAAAAGAGCATTCAGCTTCTCGTGAGTTCCTTTGGTAACCGTCCCATTGTTCAACCTTATATTTTCGGCAATAGCCTGATCGACGTGACGCAGCAGAAAACGATAAAGCTCGTAAACGATCGGCTCCAGCCCGTAGAGCTCGCGACTTGGAGATCCGAGCGACTGGTAATAAATACCCAGAAAAAAATTTGATCGATCAACCAAATGATCGATCATTGTCTTTTCCGATCTACCAGTCGGCTCCACTTCAAACATAAGCGGCTGTAGGCCGGCACGATAAAGTGCATCAAAGACAGCTTGCCGTTCAAAAGCCAGCTCGTCCATCCGTGAACTTACAAATACACTGCGCCCTCGCATACGTTCCCCTAAAATTTTACCTGAATGGTTAGGCACCCATACCGGGACCATTACTGTTGCGATCGTGTCGCATTAAAGTGCTCAACAGGAAGCTAGATACCAGCAGCCTGAGAGCTCAAATGACCTATCGCCGATCCTCTAGAAAACCAAGTAAATCTTCAGTATACGTACGATCCAGCGTAGCGTACGAAACAAAGACGTCTCGGCCTTCATCCTCAGGCATGCATCTCCTCCTCGAGTCGTCGACATCGTACCAAGGTCCCTCGAACCCGGTGAGGCGCCCGAGCGGATGTTTTTCACCGTTCGGTATACTTCCCGCGTATGGCCCGTCCCCGCGAACACGACGAGCGCGCTGCGCGCGAAGGCGCCGTCGAGGCGTTCTTGCGCACAGGCTACGCCGCGACCTCCCTGACCATGCTCGAGCAGGCAACAGGATTGGATCGCCGACAGCTCTACAACCAGCACGCGAGCAAGCGCGGCGTCTTCCTTCAGGCCCTCGGCGACTTCACCGACCGCGCGGCCGCGCGATTCCTCGGCAAGCTCGAAGCGCCGTCGGCCGATCTGCAGGCCATCCGCGACACGCTCCACGACATGGTCGACGTGGCCGATACCGAAGCCGGACGCCTCGGTTGCCTGGTCTGCAACACCGCCCGTGAACCCATCGCCCAGCAGGACGCAGCCATCGGTGAGGTCGTCGAGCGCTACTTCGCGCGCATCGAACGCGCCTACGCGAACGCACTGCGGGGCGCCGGGCGATCCAAGCAGATCGATCCCGCGACGGACCGCCGCCGCACCGCTCGGCATCTCCTCGCCATCCACGTCGCCCTCTGCGTCATGAGTCGCGCCGGCGCCAGCGCCGAGACGCTCCGCGACGTCGCCGACGGCGCGCTCGCTAGCCTCCGCTGAGCCACCTTCACACCCGAACAGCACGCACGCACTTGACGCGCGCGCACTGATCAGTGAACAATCGATCCAGTTCTTCAATGACCGATGAATTTTAGCAGGAGCGACCCATGGCAAGCGAAACCATCGACTGGACCTTCGACGGCACCTGGCCGCACGCACCGCAGTGGTTCGAGCATCGCGACGGCCGCATGCACTACGTCGACGTCGGCCCGCGAGACGGTCAGCCCGTCGTTCTCGTGCACGGCAACCCGACGTGGAGCTATCTCTACCGCCGGTTCATCGAGGCGCTTGTCAACAGTGGCTACCGCGCCATCGCGATGGACCATCTGGGATTCGGACGCTCCGACAAGCCCGACGATCCGGCGCTCTACCGCGTGCCGCAGCACGGCACGCGCTGCGCGGCGCTCCTGGAATCGCTCGATCTGCGCGATGCGACGATGGTCGTGCAGGACTGGGGCGGTCCGATCGGACTGCACTGGGCCGCCGAGTATCCCGACCGGGTGCGTGGCCTCGCGGTGCTCAACACCTTCGTGCATCGGCCGCCAGGCAAGGTGCCGCTGCCGGTGCCGCTCCGGCTCTTCCGCACGCCGGGCGTCGGCGAGCTGATGGTCAAGGGCATGAACGCGTTCGTGAACGTCTTCCTGTTTCGTGCCGGCCTCCACGATCCCGCGCGGCTCGGCGCGACCGAGAAGGCTGCCTACCGCGCGCCGCATCCGCGCTGGGCAGATCGCACCGCGATGCTCGTCTTTCCGCGCGAGATTCCCTCGGGTCCGAACGGCGCGGTCAGCGACTACGTCGCGGCGATCAACAAGCGGCTGGTTCCGGCGTTCCGAGACAAGCCGGTGCTGATCGCGTGGCCCATGCAGGACGTTGCCTTCACGCCGGACATGCTCGACGACATGTGGATTCCCGACTTCCCGCACGCCGACGTGCACCGCATTGAGAACGCCGGCCACTACATTCAGGAAGACGCCCACGAGGTCGTGATCCCGCTGCTGCTCGACCACCTGGGCGCGTCGAACGAACGCTGAAGCCGCGCGCGCTCTCGCGCCAGATCGACGCTATCGCCAATCGATGCCGCCAGAGCGGTCGGCTCACCGAGCCTGGAAAAGTGCCGACCGCAGGCTGTCGGAAGCGATCGACGATCAAGGGCAGCGTTCTTTCAGGTGAATACCGTCACTGTACAAACGGGGTTATCACTTTCGAGCACCAAGCCTGCTTCGCGATAGAACGCCACTTTCTCTCTTAACGAATCCTGGAGATGCTCAGGGCAACGTTTGATGTAGTTCTCGAACATCAACCAAGATGTTTGCCGAGAGTTGCCTGTCATTCTTACTATGTCTTCTTCGGTGCTTGCGATCATATAATAAAGATCAGCCTCATCCAGAATGACAAATCGAGCCGTCTGCGGAAGAAAGAGATAAGGAGTCAGGAGGCAACTCAAAGAGCACGCGATGAGTCCGTCGCTTGTCATTTCAGATTCGAATAAGCAGAGGTCGACCTAGCAGCGCGCCTGAGAGCGCTGCTCTCAGCTCACTCTGAATTCCATGATCGTCCATCTCACGTATGTGGCGGCTTGTATCGAATTTTGATTCTGTCTTTGCCATCTTGAATCTTTGATTCTGTCTTTGCCATCTTGAATCTCCAGTGTCGGGCTTCTCGCTTCATCTGAACTCGTCGGCCTGACAACAATCTTTCGCGTATCCCTTCTTGACTCTAACCATACGTTCGACTGCAGATCGTTTACTATCCGATTGCCCTGACCGCCGAATAGGCGCCCACAGCAATCACGACAACCGCAGCAGCAGGCGAATCACCGGTAACAACACGGCCGGCACTACGCATCATCTAATCTCTCCATCTGCTTCGCCAGACTCCTCATAATGTCCGGATGAACCTCCATTTGATCACAGATCTTTTTAACGCCAAGCCAAAGCTCTGGTGTCAGCTCAATCTCCTCTTCGATAACAGAGAAGACCGCCTCTTCGATTGCCAATCCCCATTCATCGTGCTCAGCGTAGTCCACGGCAAGCTTGTAGTCATGATCTGATAGCCTTGGGCGAAGATCTTCTAAAAGATCCAGCACCTGCCGCCTCATATTGCGAGGATCGTACTCACTTGTGCGCATATTATTCCTTAGGATTTCTGGGCAGATTGGTAGGATAGCCAGTCACAATTGTGCCATCGGCCTCTTGAACCACACGTATCGCGACACCGTCAACTTCTCCGTCGGTGACAGTACGGCCAAAGCGCCCTTTGCTTCGACGAGAATGCGGGGACGTTGCGACATCAACAACAGATTCGATGATCTGATCGTCTGACCAGGTTTCAGGAAACTCGGTCTTGCCAGGTCGCCCTGTGCCGAATCGATGGCCACCACCGCGCCCTCTTCGGTCGCCGTCCAGGATGTGAGTACGCGCCTTCGGGCTGATGAGATCAATATGATCAGAGAATCTGCTAGCCGAAACACCGTCACCGAAAGCGTCTGCTGCGCGGATGCCAGATTTGGCATCACGAACCGAGACGGGCGACACGACTTCCGACAGCAGCGACGCCGCAGCCAGTGCACGTTCGCCGGCCGTGGCATCCGGCGACACCAGCGTCTTCGCGTCCTCGACGATCCCCGCTGTCGTCGCCGCGATGTCGCCGCCTTTGATCGCCAGCTTCACCGCCGTCTTGAAAAGAATCGGCACCTGACCATCCGGATCCACCAGCGTGACCGGATTGTTGTACGCGTAGCTAAAGCGATTCCACGTCTGTGGACGCTGTGGCCTGGCACTCTCCCGCGCCGGGTCGACGCTCAGAAATCTTGCCGTCCACGGACTGCAAAAGCGCGCACGCATGTAGTCGAGCTCGACCTGGACGCCGCCGCCTGCGAGCGTACCAAGATCGCGGTCGTGACCTGTGAAGCGCTTGCGCTCTGGGTCGCTGAGCGACGCCGCGAGGTCGGCTCGCCGAAGCCGAAGACGTGCTGGGTGCGTAAACCGTTGTGGCGGTCGCTGATCAGGCGAACTACAACATCAGTCGAATACCGTCACTGCACGTTCTCTTGCGACCTAGTAGTTTGATCGATCACCCTCAAAGTCACTGAGAATACGGTCACAAGCCGCAAATATCTGGCCTCTCATCGCATTGACATAAGGCTCTGCCATTCGATCTTTCTCTTGGAGCGATTTTTGATTCCACAGCTTCCGCTCATCACCAGCCGGATACGCTTCAGTTTCTGATTCAAAGACAAAAATCGTCAAAAATGGCTCAACATGAACATCAACATCGCGACCAACAGTACGCATAATATCTCGACACCCCGAAATTATATCTCTCCGTTCTTCGAGGATTGCACGAGCCGTATCGACCAACTGAGCCACGTTTTCTTTTGACAAAGCCATCACTTGACAATCTTCGTCTTGATCTCGACAGTTTCACCGGTCTTGGTATTTCTGTATGCGTGTGTTTCAAACATGCGGCCGTCCTCAAATCTTTTGCTCGGGCTTGTCACCTTTGCCCAGTCATCCGCAGAACCACCATGCTGGCGGACCACTCGTACAATATCGCCAATTGCTTTCTCGGCACCTGATCCAGCGATTGCTTCACCGCCTGCAATGACTTCACTGATCTGCTGCTCGCTCGTGAGTTGTTTCTGAAGCGATAAGCGCGTGGCATTGTTCTCTGCACGAGATGTCGCCTTTGAAGCATCAACAACCTTATCAGTGCTCCGTGCTGCTTTGACAGCTACGCCAGCACCTCCTGGAACAAAAGGCGTGAGCAGAGCAGCAAAATCAATCGCAAGAGCAGCAGCATCAACAGCTGCCCCGGCATAATTACCTGCTACGAGGTTGCCAGTCAGGCTAGCGACATCGAGGCTTACATTCAATGCATCCCAAGGTGATTCCGCCGCACGCCCATCCGGATCCACCAGTGTGACCGGATTGTTGAACGCGTAGCTGTACCGATTCCACGTCTGTGGACGCTGTGGCCTGGCACTCTCCCGCGCCGGGTCGACGCTCAGAAATCTTGCCGCCCACGGACTGCAAAAGCGCGCACGCATGTAGTCGAGCTCGACCTGGACGCCGCCGCCTGCGAGCGTACCAAGATCGCGCTCGTGCCCCGTGAAGCGCTTGCGCTCCGGGGCGCTGATCGACGATGCAAGATCGGTCGGCTCGCCAAAGCCGAAAAAATGCTGGGTGCGCAGACCGTCGTAGCGATCGCCGATCAGGCGCGGCGTGCCGAGATGATCGACGACATAATCGCGCACGCCGATCGCGCCGTCGTCGAAGCGCACGCGCGACGCGAGCATCGTCCCGTCGCGGTACACGTAGTCCTGCATCCAGCGCCAGGTCCCGGCGTTG
>JBCCOR010000051.1:0-13071 GCA_039025295.1 Acidobacteriota bacterium | reverse complement strand
CCAGTCGCCGAGCGCGCGCTGGCGCTGCAGGGTCTCGGTGATCGTCGCACCGACGATGTCGGCCGCGCGATCGGCCCAGGCGACGAAGCGCGTGCCGGCGCCCGGAACGGGATCGTCGGGCGCTTCGAGAATCGCCTCGATCGCGCATACGGTCATGCCGGTCTCGTCGCTCCAGCCGCCGGCCGGGGTGTGCGGGCCGGCGCGAAACGGTTCGATGTAGCCGTGGGTTTCCGCCGGCGCGCCGCGTTCGCCGAACTCGCGCGGCGTGCCGAGGGCGTCGCCGCAGGCGTAGCCGAGCAGCGCGCCGACGACCTGCGGGGTTTCGGGCGGCAGGGCGTCCGACGCGGCATCGGCCGTCGGCGTCGCCGACGCGTCGAACGGCAGGGCGAGCTGATCCTCTTCGGATGATGGGCGCGTACGGGGCATGCGGGTTTCCTCCGAGTCGTCCATGGGGCGAGCGCGAGGCCGTGGCGGCATCGCTCAACCCTACCAGGCGACGGTGGATCCGGACGCCGCCTTGCGGCAGCCGCCCGCGCTGTGGCAACGTGCTGAGAACCTGTGACGCGCGATCGAAGTCTTCACCTCGGGGAGCCACTGCCATGCGCTACGTCGTTTTCAACCGCAAGGGCGGGGTCGGCAAGTCGACCATCACTTGCAACCTCGCCGCCGTCGCCGCCGAAGCCGGGCGGCGCACGCTGGTCGTCGATCTCGATCCGCAGGCCAACGCCACGCACTATCTGCTCGGACCGCGCGCGCCCGACTGCACGCCCACGGTCTACAACTTCTTCGAGCAGACGCTCGGCTTCCGCCTGCTGTCGGCGCCGGCCGACACCTGGGTGCATCCGACGCCTTTCCCGCGGCTGCACGTGATGCCGTCCGATCCGCAGCTCGGCGATCTGCAGCCGAAGCTCGAGTCGCGTCACAAGATCTACAAATTGCGCGATCAGCTGCGCGCGCTCGAGGACCGCTTCGACGTCGTGTTCATCGACACGCCGCCGGCGGTGAACATCTTCACGACGTCGGCGCTGATCGCCGCGCACCGCGTGCTGATTCCCTTCGACTGCGACGATTTCTCGCGCCGCGCGCTCTACCAGCTGATGGGCACGGCGCGCGAGATCCACGACGACCACAATCCCGAGCTGGCGATCGGCGGCGTGGTGGTCAATCTCTTCCAGCCGCGCGCCCGGCTGCCGCAGCAGCTGGTCGAGGAGCTCAAGGCCGAGGGCCTGCCGCTGCTCGAGCCCTACATCCACACCTCGGTCAAGGTGCGCGAGTCGCATCAGGCGCACGCGCCGCTGATCCACCACGCGCCGAAGCACAAGCTCGCGCAGCAGTACCGCGATCTCTACGCCCGTCTCGACGACGGTCCGGCCTCGCCGCCGCCGCGGCCGGGTGCGTAGCGTCGGGACGCCGACGGCCTGCAGGACCGCGCGCCGACGCGATACGCTTGGTGCATCATGCCCGCGCCGCTGATTCGTCCGCGCTTCACCTACGCCGATCTCTGCGCCCTGCCCGCGGACGGCAAGCGCTATGCCCTGCACGAAGGAGAGATCGTCGTGAGCCCGTCGCCCAGCCTGGCCCATCAGCGCCTGGTGCGCGTCCTGCTGCTGCGCCTGGCCGCGGCGTGCCCGGCCGACGTCGAGATCGTGCCGTCGCCGATGGACGTGGTGCTGGCGGACGACACCGTGCTGCAGCCCGATCTGCTGCTCGTCAGCGCCGCCCGGCGCAGCATCCTGCAAGACGTCGTGCGCGGCGCGCCCGACGCGGTGATCGAGGTGCTTTCGCCGTCGACGCGCCTGCTCGACCGCAACCTGAAGCTGACGCTCTACGCCCGCCACGGCGTCGATACGTGCTGGCTGGTCGATCCGCAGACGCGCACCGTCGAGTGCTATCAGCGCGACGCGCAGGAAGGCGCGTTCCGCCGCGAGGCGACGCTCGACGCGACGGCGACGCTGACCACGCCGCTGCTGCCGGCGCTCCGGCTCGACGTCGCTGCGCTCTTCGCCGACGCGCTGGGCGACGCGTGAATCCACAGCCGACATCGGCCGACGCGCCATCCGCGCCCGGCCGCCTGGCGGCCGTGCGCCTGGCCGTCGGCAGTCCGCTCTTCCTGCTGCTGGCGCTGGCGTTCGGGCTGACCGTGGCGGTGTTCGCAGCGGGCGACGCGGCCACCGATCTGCCGGCGCTCGAAACCGAGCTCGGACGCAACGCCGTGCGCATCTACGGCGCGCCGTTCGTGCTCGATCGCGAACTGCGAATCACGCCCGAGGGCCTGCCCGCGCGCCTCGAACGCCAGGGCTACACCCGCGTGCGCCAGCGGCCGACCCGGCCGAACACGTATTTCTGGGGTCACGACGTGTTCTGGATCTACCGTCCGGCCTACGCCGTCGGCTCGCGCACGGTGCCGGCCGCGCGCATCGGCCTCGCGCTCGACAATGGCGCCGTCGTCGGCGTCTACGACCCTGACGCGCCCGAGGGCGAGCGCATCTCGACCCCGGCGCGCATGCCGCATCTCGCGCCGCAGCTGATCGCCGAGAGTTTTGCCGGCCGTCGCGCGCCGCGCCGGCCGATCAAGCTCGCCGATCTGCCCGACCACGCGTGGCGAACCGTGCTGGCGATCGAAGACCATCGCTTCTTCGACCACGTCGGCGTCGACGGCCGCGCGCTGGCCCGCGCCGCGCTCGCCAACGCCCGCGCCGGCGGCGTCGCGCAGGGCGGCAGCACGATCACCCAGCAGTTGATCAAGGTGCGCGATCTCAAGCCCAAGCGCACGCTCGGCCGCAAGCTGTCGGAGGCGCTCCGGGCGCTCGCCCTCGAGGCCAGCTACGACAAAGAAGAGATCCTCGAGGCGTACCTCAATCACGTCTACTACGGCCACATCGACGGCGTCGCGCTCTACGGCATCGACGCCGCGGCGCGCGCCTATTTCCGGCGTCCGGCGCGCAAGCTCACGCTCGGTCAGGCGGCGGTGCTGGCGGGCATGGTGCAGGGACCGAACCGCCTGTCGCCGCAGCGCAATCCCGACGCCGCGCGCGCGCGCCAGCGGCAGGTGCTGGCGCGCATGGAAGAACTCGGCTGGGCCAGCGCGGACGACGTCGCCGCGGCGCGGCGGGCGCCGCTCGGCGCCGACGGCGCACGCGCCCCCATGGCCGACGCCGCGCGCGCGGCGGCCTTCCGCGGATGGCTGGCCGAGCTCGCGGCCGATGAGGCGCCGCGGCGGCGCGCCGAGAAGCGCGGCGTGGTGGCGGTCAGCGGCCTCGATCCGATGCTGCAGGTGTACGCCGAAGACGCGGTCGCCGACGGCCTGCGCCGGCTGCGCCGTCGTCACGGCGGGCGCATCGGTGCGGCCCTGGTCGCGCTCGACGCAACCACTGGCGACGTCATCGCCTACGTGTCCGACGCGCGCGGCGGCAAGGACAAAGCTGACGCCTTCGACCGCGTCCGCCGCGCCCAGCGCCAGCCGGGCTCGACGGTCAAGCCCTTCGTGCTGCTCGAGGCGTTCGCCCGCTGCGGCGATACGCAGCCGTTTTGGAAGCGCAGCAAGGGCCTGTGGCCCTCGCATCCGGTGCTCGACCGCGCGGTGACCCTGAGCCTGCCCAGCGGGCCGTGGTCGCCGCGCAACAACGACGGGCGTTTTCGCGGCCGCATGACGCTGCGCACGGCGCTGAGCGAGTCGCGCAACGTGCCGTTCGTGCGCCTGGCGCGCCACTGCGGCTTCGACGCGGTCGCCGATCGCGTGCGCGAGGTTGGCCTCGCGCTGCCCGACGCGCCGCCGCCGTCGTTCGTGCTCGGCGCGGTCGAGACCTCGCCGCTGGCGCTGGCGTCGGCCTACAGCGTCTTCGCCGACCCGGGCCGGCGGGCCGTCGCGCGCGCGATCCAAACCCTCGACAAGCCCGGCGGCGGACGCATCGAGTCGGTGCGCGCGCGCGTCGAACGTGTCACCCGTCCGTCGGCGGCGTACCTGGTGCGCGACATGCTCGAGGAGGCGTTCCGCGCGCACGGCATGCCGGCGTCGCTGGTCGAGGCGGGCGGCTTCGGCAAGACCGGCACGTCGCAGGACGGCCGCGACGCCTGGTACGCGGGCGGCGTCGGCACGACGGTGATCGTGGGGTGGGTGGGGCGCGACGACGGCAGCGCCGCCGGCCTCTCGGGCAGCGGCGCGGCGGCGCCGATCTGGCGCGCCTTCGCTGAGAAGGCGGCGCCGCTGCGGGTCGCCAGCGGACGGCCGCCGATGCCGCCGTGGGTGGTGCGCGGCTGGGTCGATCCGGACACGGGGCGGCGGGTGAACGAAGGGCGCAGTGACGCCGTGCCGGAGCTTTTCCGCCGCGGCCAGAAGCCGCCGCACCGCCGCTGGTGGCGCGCCGATCCGCCGGTGCCGGTGATCGAGTAGCGGCGCCCGCTGGACGCCCGGCGTCAGCGGTCGCGGGTGACCAGGAAGTCGATCAGCGAGGGGAAGAGCCCCGGGCCTTCGGGCAGGCCGTCGGCGGCGTCGCGGGCGCGGGCGGCGGTGGCGCGCAGCAGCGCCTTGCTGGCGTCGAGGCCGTGCAGCGCGGGATAGGTCAGCTTGTGCGCGGCGGCGTCCTTGCCGGCGGTTTTGCCGAGCGCGGCGTCGCTGCCCTCGACGTCGAGGATGTCGTCGCCGATCTGGAAGAGCAGGCCGAGGGCGTCGCCGAGCGCGACCAGCCGCGCGTCGTCGGGACCGCGGCCGGCGTAGATGCCCGCCAGGCGGACGCAGGCGGCGAGCAGCGCGCCGGTCTTGCGGCGATGGATCGACTCGAGGGCGGCCGCCGGATCGTCGGGCCAGGCGCCGTGGGTCGCCTCGAGATCGGCGACCTGGCCGCCGATCATGCCGAGGCTGCCGATCGCCTCGCCGACCATCGCGGTCGCCTGCTGGCGGCGCGCGGGTTCGACGTCGGCGGGCTGGGCGGCGAGCGTGGTCAGGCCGAGCGTGAGCAGGGTGTCGCCGACCAGAATCGCGGTCGCTTCGTCGTACTGCCGATGGCAGGTCGGACGCCCGCGGCGCAGATCGTCGTTGTCGAGCGCGGGCAGATCGTCGTGCACCAGGCTGTAGGTGTGGATCATCTCGAGCGCGGCCGCGCCCGGCAGCAGCTGGCTGTGCGGCACCCGCAGCGCGTCGCCGGTGAGCAGCACGAGCGCGGGGCGCACCCGCTTGCCGCCGGCGAACACGCTGTAGCGCACGGCTTCGTGCAGGCGACCGGGCGCCTGCTCGGCGCCGGGCAGCAGGGCGTCGAGGGCGTCGTCGATCGGCGCGCGCGCTGCGCGCAGGAAGTCGGTGAACGACCGCGCGGTGGACGGCGGATCGGCGGCGGGCGGCTGGACGGTGGGGGTGGTCACGGGTCAGCTCCGGTTCGGAACGTAAGGAATGGCGCTTCAGGCGCATCAACGAAGCAAGCCTACGTCAATCCGGCCTCCGGCGTCTGCTGTGCGTCGGCGTCCGCGGTGGACGCCTCGATCGCCGGCGCCGGGCGATCGAGGCAGAGCGGCAGCGCGAGCAGGAAGAGCATCAGGCGCTGCACCTCGGTGTCGCGCCAGCTGTCTTCGAACAGGCCGGCCAGGTTGAAGGCGACGAGGGCGAAGAGCGCGCCGAGCGGTAGATCGAGATCGTCTTCGCCGTCGCGGCCGGTCTGGCGCCGGCACGCGCGGCGCGCCAGCCGCAGGCCGACGACCATCAGCCAGGCGTAGGCGGCGAGCGAGGCCAGGCCGCGCTCGGCGGCGAGCTGAACGAAGGTGTTGTGCAGATGGGGCGTGGTGTAGCGCGGCGCGGTCGGATGGCGGTAGATCGGGTAGCGCGCGCCGACCAGGCCCGGGCCGATGCCGAGCAGCGGACGCTCGCTGATCATGTAGAGACCGGCGTCGACCATGCACAGGCGATCGTAGTTCGACGCGTCGCGCCAGTCGCCGATCGAGGCCGCGCGCGCCAGCCACGGCCGCGGCGCGAGCAGGGCGAAGGCGACCAGGCCGGCGAGCAGCAGCGGCGCCCGCCGGCGGGAGCGCACCAGCACGTAGCCGCCGAGCGTCAGCCCGGCCGCGACCCAGGGACCGCGGGTCAGGCTGGCGAAGAGCGCCCAGGCGAGGATGCCGACGGCGATCCAGGTCAGCGGCTGGCGGCGCCAGCGTCCGCCGGTGATCAGCCGCGCGACGCCGAGCATCAGTCCGGCGAGCAGCACGCCGGCGAAGGTTTGGTAGTGCGAGAACGGACCTGGGATGCGGCGGTCGAGATCGACGCCGGTGGTGTAGAGCTGGCCCAGGCCGTAGAGTGCGGCGAGCACCGCCATCACGAGCAGCACGTCGATCGTGCGCCGCACGGCGGCCGTGCCGCGCACCCAGAGCAGGCCGAGCGGCAGCGTGGAGAGCGCGATCCACTCGCGCAGATGCTCGGCGCTGACCGCGCGATCCTGCGACAGCGCGACCGACGCGGTCAGGCAGAAGCCGTAGGCGAGGAGCGGCGTGAGCAGCTTCGCGGCGCCGTCGGGCAGGGTCGGCAGCGGCGGAATCCGCCGCCGCGTCGTCGGCGCGTCGCCGTCGGCCGCGCCGCGACCGCGCGCGCGACGCCAGCCGGCGGCGATCGTCCACAGCAGCGTCAGCCCGTGCAGCACGTTGGAGAGCGCGATGCCCCAGACCGTGGCGAGATGCCCGACGTACAGGCCGAAACCGGTGCCGCCGGCGGCGTTCGGTGGCGGGTCAGCGCGCTTGGAGCGCGAGGCGTGTGCGGCCATCGCCGGCATGCTAGCATTCAGTCCGTTTCGCACGATCCTGCTGCTGCCCGCGCCGTCCGGTGATCGCACCGGTGCGGATGCCTATCCCGTTTCGCCGCCCTCCAACAAGATAGCCATGGCTGATCCCCGCTGTCGCTTCTGCGACGCCGTTCTGACCGACATCCTGGTCGATCTCGGCCTGTCGCCGCTGGCCAACGACTACGTGCCGCGCGCGCGCCACGGCGCCTCCGAGCGCTTCTATCCGCTCTGCGTCTACCGCTGCTCGGCCTGCGATCTGGTGCAGCTGCCGGCGGTCGAGATTCCGCCCGAGGACATCTTCGGCGACTACGCCTATTTTTCGTCGTATGCCGAGAGCTGGCTGCGCCACGCCGAGGCCTACGCCGAGACCATGACCGCGCGGCTCGATCTCGACGCGTCGTCGCGGGTGGTCGAAATCGCCAGCAACGACGGCTATCTACTGCAGTATTTCGTCGCCCGCGGCATCCCGGTCCTGGGCGTCGAGCCGGCGCGCAACGTCGCCGAGGTCGCGATCGAGAAGGGCGTGCCGACCCGCTGCGCGTTCTTCGGCCGCGAGCTCGCCGAAGCGATGGTGGCCGAGGGGCAGCAGGCCGATCTGCTGGTGGCCAACAACGTCCTGGCGCACACCCCGCATCTCAACGATTTCGTTGCCGGTCTGCGGACCGTGCTCGCGCCGGGCGGCCTGCTGACGGTCGAATTCCCCCATCTCGTGCGGATGATCGAAGAGAACCAATTCGACACGATCTACCACGAGCACTTCTCCTACTTCCGCTTCGGCGTGGTCTGTCGACTGTTCGCCTCGCACGGCCTGACCGTGGTCGACGTCGACGAATTGCCGACCCACGGCGGTTCGCTGCGCGTCCACGCGCGGCGCGACGACGATCCGCGCGCGTCCGCGCCGGCGCCCGCGGTCGCGGCGCTGCGCCAGCGCGAGCGCGACGCCGGCTACGACACCGACGCGCCCTACGACCGCTTCGCGGCCCGGGTGCACGCCACCAAGCGTGCGCTGCTGCGCTTCCTGCTCGACGAGGCCGAGGCCGGGCGCACGGTGGTCGGCTACGGCGCGCCGGCCAAGGGCAACACGCTGCTCAACTTCTGCGGCGTGCGCAGCGATCTGCTGCGGTTCACGGTCGATCGCAGTCCGCACAAGCAGGGCCATCTGCTGCCGGGCACGCGCATCCCGATCCACGCCCCCGACGCCATCCGCGAGGCGCGGCCCGACCGCGTGCTGATCCTGCCGTGGAACCTGCGCGACGAGATCATGGATCAAATGGCCGACATCGCTGCATGGGGTGGACGCTTCGTGGTGGCGATTCCCGAGCTGACCGTGCTCGATCCGCCCGACGCGTCGGCGGGCGACTGATCGTGCGCTTCGTTTCGCTGCCGATCGCGGGCGCGCTGCGCCTCGAGCCCGAAGGAGACGCCGATCGTCGCGGCTACTTCACCCGCGGCTACGCGCGCGACGCGCTCGAAGGCCGCGGACTCGATCCCGCGCTCGTGCGCTGCGACGTGTCGGTGCATCGGGACGCGGGCGACACGGTCGATCCCAGCCTGCAGACCGGGCTCCACGCCGACGCCCGCCGGGTGCGCTGCACGGCGGGCGCGGTGCGCGTGCTGCTGGTCGATCTGCGCGACGGCGACGGTGGCGACGTCCAGAAGCCCGACGATCTGCACGATGTCGCCGTGCACGGCGAAGATCTGCACGTCGACGGCCGCCTGGCGCTCTACGTGCCGCCCGGCGTCGCCGTCGGCTACCGCACGCTCGAGTACGAGAGCGAGGTCATGATCCAGAGTTCCGAATTCGAGCACGCCGATGCGCATCGCGCGATCGCGGCCGACGCGCCGCCGCTGCGCGCCGCGTGGACGTCGGCAGCCACCCCCGGGATCTAGCAGCCGGCGCGCCGCGAGACCCACGAGGAGACGCATCGATGACATCCGAATCGCAGTCCATTCGCACCCTGGCGGTGATCGGCGCTGGTCAGATGGGCGCGCAGATCGCCATCCAGGCGGCCCTTCACGACGTCGATGTGCGCCTGCACGACGTGGTCGCGGGCCATGCCGCCGAGGCGATTGCGGCCAACCGCACGCATCTCGAGCGCCGGGTCGAGAAGGGCAAGCTGACCGCCGACGCGCGCGATCGGGCGCTCGCCCGGCTGCGGCCGTGCGACGCGCTCGACGACGCCTGCGCCGGGGTCGATCTGGTGATCGAGGCCGTGGTCGAGGATCTCGACGTCAAGCGCGCGGTCTTTGCCGAGCTCGATCGGCTGACGCCCGCGTCGGCGATCCTGGCGACCAACAGCTCCTACATCGGCAGCTCTGAGCTGGTCGACGCGGCGCCCGCGCACGCCGGGCGCGTACTCAATCTGCACTTCTTTTATCCGCCGCTGGTCATGCGCCTGGTCGAGGTCGTGCGCAATCCGTCGACCGACGACGCGGTGGTCGCAGCGTCGATCGCGTTCGTGCGCGCCATCGATCGCGTGCCGGTGGTGCTGCGCAAGGAGGTGCCGGGCTTCTTGGTCAACCGCATCCTGCGGGCGATCACCAACGAGGCCTACGACCTGCTCGAGCAGGGCGTCGCCAGCTTCGCCGACATCGACCAGGCCTGCGAGCTCGGCCTGAATCATCCGCTCGGGCCGTTCCGCCTGAGCGACCTCAGCGGCCTCGACATCGGCTACCGCAACCGCCAGGCGCGCCATGCGGCGACCGGCGATCCGGCCGATCGGCCGCCCGCCGCGCTCGCGCGTCGCGTCGAGCGCGGCGATCTCGGCCGCAAGACCGGCCGCGGTTTCTACGACTACGCCACCCGGCCGCCGCGCCCGACCGAGGACTAACGTCGACCGCCCTTCGCCGGCTGAAAACCCTGACCATTCTGCACCCGTATATCGCTACATAACGATTTCTTCATCAAGGAGCTGCCATGTCCGAAGCCGACATTCCCGGCCCGCCGCCTTCTGCCGCGCCTCCGCCGCCGCCTGCCTCGCCGCCGCCTCCCGTCGATCCGCCGCCGACCCGCGGCTCGTCCGGCGGCGGCTTCAGCGGCGGCATGGCGAGCAATCCGCTCGAGCTGGGCTCGGTGCTGCAGGAGACGTGGGAGGTGTTTGTCAAAGACATTGGCCTGCACATCGGCGCCACGGCGATCTACATCGTCGTCGCGGTGCTGACCTGCGGCCTCGGTCTCTTGATCTACCTGCCGCTGATCGCCGGTACGTACATCATGGCGGTCAAGGCGCTCAAGGGTGAGCGCGTGGTCTTCGACGACGCCTTCGCCGGCTTCAAGCTGTTCGTGCCGCTGATGCTGATGTGGCTGGTGATGCTGGTCGGCATCACCCTCGGCCTGGTGCTGTGCATCCTGCCGGGCATTTACCTGGCGATCGCGTGGGCCTTCGCGCCGATCCTGGTGATCGATCGCAAGATGGAGTTCTGGCCGGCGATGGAGCTGTCGATGAAGACGGTCAACCAGCATTTTGCGCCGGTGCTGATCGTGCTGCTGGTGTTTGGCGTGATCAACGCGGTCGGCAGCTCGACCGCGCTCGGCGGCCTGATCACGCAGCCGTTCATGCTGATCGGCACGGTGGTGGCCTACCGCCGCCTGTTCGGCCTGCAGTCGGGGTCGACGATCTCCTGAGCACGCCGCTGATGCCTGCGACCGCTCGCGACGCGCGCCATCCGGCGCGCGTCGTTTTGCTTGGTGCGAGCAACCTGGCGATGAGCCTGCCGCACGCGCTCGCCGCGCTGGCCGCGCGCGTCGAGATGTCGCCGGCTGCGGAGACTGCTGAACCGGTGCACGTCCTGTGCGCCAACGGCCACGGCCGCTCCTACGGTCTGGGCTCGACGGTGCTCGTGCGCTGGCTGCCGGGCATCGTCGGCTGCGGCCTGTGGGACGCGCTCGAGCGCGACGCGTCGACGCGCCCGGGTGCGACCGAGGCGGTTTTGCTCGACGTCGGCAACGACGTGCCCTACGGCGTCCCGGTCGCGACGGTGCTCGACTGGGCGCGCACGTGTCTGACGCGGCTGGCGGCGGTCGACGCGCGCGTCACCGTGGTGGGTCTGCCGATCGCGCGGGTCGAGCGCCTGCATCCGGTGGCGCTGCGCGTCGTCCACCGCGCGCTCTTTCCGTTCTCGCGCGTGCCGCCGGCCGAGCTCCTGCCGCGCGCCCGCGCGATCGATGCGGGCCTGCGCGACCTGGCCGAAACGTTCGGCGCGCGCCACCGTTCGCTGCCGCTCGACTGGTACGGCCTCGATCCGATCCACGTCCGCCCGTCGGCCCGCGCCGACGCGTGGCGCGACTGGCTCGACGCGTCGCATTCCGCGCCGCCGCCGTCGTCTGCTCTGCGCCGCTTCTGTCGCCGCGCCGCCGTGCGCGGTCCGGCGCGTCGTCGCGTGTTCGGGATCGTTCAGCGAGGTCAGCAGCCCGTCGGCCGCTGGCGCGATCTGTCGCTGTCGCTGTACTGATCGCTGTCGCAGCGCGAATCCGGCATCGGCGCGGCAGCGTCCGGGCGCAGGTCCCAACGCTTCCAGAATCGGGCAACGAACTCGCAGAATCGGACAGTGGCCGGGAGCGACGGGGTTGTTAGCGTGAATTCGTCAGCGAACCACGACAACAACCACAGGACACCAGCACAATGCATGGGATGACCGACGAGCGCCTGGCGACGGCGCGCGCGCAGGCCGCAGCGATCTCGGCCGAAGACTACGAGAAAGTCAAGAATCTTGCGGGGATGGTGAAGCCACTGCGCAGCTTTCACCACAAAACGCCGAGCGACCACGGGCTCGAGGGCTGGGAGGACGTGTACTTCCCGTCGGCCGACGGCGTGCCGCTCGAAGGCTGGTACATCCCTGCCACGGGTGAGCCTTCGGATCGCCTGGTGCTCTTCAACCATCCGCTGCCCATGTGCCGTTCCGGTTTCCCGGGCCACTTCGGCGCGCCGTGGGACAGCTTCGACGCCGTCGAAATCGACTTCGTGCTGCAGATGAAGCATCTCGCCGACGCCGGATTCAACGTCCTCGCCTACGATCTACGCAACCACGGCACCAGCGGTGCGGCCAACGGCGGCATCTGCGGCATCGGGCGCTGGGAATGGCGCGACTGCGTGGGCGTGAAGCGGTACGTGGACGCCCATCCGACGCTGAGCGCCATGAAGATCGGTTTCTACAGCCAGTGCACCGGCGGCAACGCGCAGTACGAGGCGATTCATCGCCATCCGGAACGCTTCGAGAACGTGGCCTGCATGTGCAGTCCGCTGGTCGTCTCGATGGACGCGCTGCTGCTCGCGTTCTCCGAGCTCATGGGGATCGCCGACTACCAAGCGCTGATCGATCTCGAAATGGTCAAGCTGGGCGGCTTCACAGCGGCAGCGATGACCCCGCATCCTTTCGCACCCTCGGTCACCATGCCGATCCTGATGCTCCAGGTGCTCAACGACTCGTGGACGAAGAATCCCGAGGACGCGCAGAAGACGTTCGATTTGCTCGGAAGCGCGGAGAAGGAGCTGATCTGGATCCGAGACACCGAGAAGCGTTTCCGCGACGGCTACAACTACTTCGGTCGGCATCCAGAGGCGATCATCGCGTTCTTCAAGAAGCATCTCGGATAGCGCGCCGTACGGTTGCTCAGAATTGTTCAGCAGGGCGTCAGCAGTCCGCCGGGCGCTGGTGCCCTGTATGGCGTATCTGTATTGAATGGACCGCCAGGCGGCAGGCCAGACGCGCAGTTACGCGCTGACGTTAGCGAGCGCTTCTTTGATCTCGTCGAGCGACTCCTGCACCGGGCTGACGCCGCTGGCCGACAGCGCGTCGATGAAGTCTGCGCGGCTCACGCCGGCGATTTCGGCGCCTTTGCCCTGTGAGACGAGACCCTGGGCGTACCAGCGGATCGCGGCGCCCAGGCGGAGGTCGTCGGCGATTTCTTCGGGGCTTCGGCGCAGCGTCGTGAAGATGTCGACGTCGAATTCGACGTGAACCACGGTCATCGATCGAATCTCCTGGTCAGGCTCGGGCGTTCGCGGTCGGGCGCAGCGTTCAGGCTAGCACGGGGTGCCCGCGTGGAGATGGCGCGCCTGGCAGGACTCGAACCTGCGACCGTCGGCTTAGAAGGCCGCTGCTCTATCCAGCTGAGCTACAGGCGCGTGATCGTGATGACGTGAAAGACGCCGCAACCTACCACACGCTCAGGCGCGCGGACCGCGGTAGCGACAGACCGACGTGGCGGTCTCGTGGATCTCGATCAGGCTGAGCTGCGGCAGCGCGGGCGCAACGCGCTCCCACAGCCAGATCGTCAGCAGCTCGGTGGTCGGATTCTCGAGACCCTCGATCTCGT
>JBCCOR010000050.1:0-13087 GCA_039025295.1 Acidobacteriota bacterium | reverse complement strand
CGTTTTTGGCGCGCCAGCCGTCGAGCCCGGGCGGCCACGAGACGCGCGGCGATCTGCTGCTCGCGGCCGGCCGCGCGTCGGACGCCGCGGCGGCCTTCGAGCGGGTGACGGCGCTGGTGCCGCGCTGGGCGCGCGGCTGGCAGCGCCTCGGCAGCGCGCGCCTGGCCGACGACGATCTCGACGGCGCGGCGCAGGCGCTCGAGCACGCCGCGGTGTTGGGCTTGGAGGACGTCGAGCTGTTCGCGGCGCTGGCGGAGATCCACGCGCGCCGCGGCGACGTCGCCCGCCAGGTCGACGCGCGCCGCCGCGCGGTCGATCTGCTCCTGGTCGATCTGCCGGGCTCGGAGGCGCGCGAGCCGCGCAGCGCGCCGGCCCTGCGCCGCCGCCTGATCACGCCGCCCGACGCGCGTCCGCCCTATCCGCAGATCGCGCCGCAGATCCTGTGGCTGCAGCTGACCGGCTCGCTCTCGCTCGATCCGGCGACCAAGCTCGACATCGCGCAGGCGCTGGCCGCGCGCGCCCTGAGTGTGCCGCGGGTCTTGCGCCTGGCGCGCCTCCTCGACCGCGAGGCCGAGGGCTGGCGGCGCGCGCTGGGTCCGCACGCGGCGGCGTTCCAGGCGCGCATCGCCGACGCCGGCACCGACCCGGGCAATCCCGAATCGCTGCTCGCGCTGCGCACCCACGAGCCCACCGACGCGGCGCTGCTGCTCTTCGTTGCGGGCATCTTGCGCGACGCGACGCGCTGGCAGCTCGAGCTGCTCGAGGCGGCCTACGACAGCGACCCGGCCGACAGCGCAGCGGCCGTGGTCGACGCCCTCGGCCGCCTGATCGCCGACCGCGTCGACAGCCACGACGACGACGCGCGTTCGGTGCTGCTGGGCGCGCGTCGCCTGGCCGAGCGCATCCTGGCCGAGCGCCCGTCGTGGACGGCGCATCAGCATGCGGGCCTGGCGGTGCGCCGGCTGGCGAGCCTGTCGTCGGGCGCGGAGCGCGCGCGTCATCTGACGGCGGCGCGCGACCACTACGCCGCCGCGGCGGCGATGAGCGGCGACGAAACCGGCGCGGCAGCCGCGGTGGTGCACCACAGCTGGGGTCTGGTGCTCGACGATCTCGCCGACCTGGCGGAGGATGCCGAGCGCGCCCAGCTCCTGCACGAAGCCTGCGAGCGCTACCGCGCGGCCTTGGTGCGCCGGCACGATCACGACGAGGCGCTCTACAGCTGGGACATCGCGCTCAGCAAGCTCGCCGAGGTCGCCGACCATCTGCCCGACGACGCCTCCGACCTCGAGGCGGCGCGCTCGGCCTTCGCCGACGCGCGCGCGTCGGCGGGCGCGTAGCGCGGCACGCGCGCGTACACGCCGTCAGTCGCGCAGCGCGCGATCGGCGTGCCCGGGCCCGCGCCCGTAGTAGCGGCGCAGCCAGCTGCACAGACCGTCGAGTCCCGGAAAGAGCGTGCGCTCGGTGACGTAGTCCTGATCGAGCTTGTCGCGCACTTCCCACTTGAGCGACGACGGGATCACGATGCGCTTGTAGAGATCCGGATTGCGGACCAGGAATTCCGTCAGATCGAGATTGACGCCGGGCATGACCGACAGCATCGCCGCCTGGTTGACGATGCGCGCGTCGAGCGCGGGCGGCTCGAAGAAAAGCGCGAAGGGATGGTGCTCGGCGAGCGTGTCGAAGTCGTCGAGCGACCGGATCTGATCGCTCGCGTCGAGCATCTCGACCGAGAACAGATAGGCGTACTCGGCCTCCAGGATGTCGCGCAGCTCCTGCGGCAATCGCTCGTGCGCGGCATAGACGTCGACGCACCAGATCGCGGCATCGACGTCGAAGTTCTTGGCGGTGGCGAAGTGCACGGCCACCTGGGGCGACGACGTCCAGTCGAGCAGGCGCGTCGGCAGGCCGTGATGCTGCGCGATGGCGAGCTCGCTCCACAGGCCGGCGCGCGGGATCGAGCCGGGCTCGGCGTGTTTGCGAAAGCTCCGCAGCAGCGCCCGCTCCAGGCGATCGACCTCGCCGCCCATGCGCACCAGGCTGGTCTCGAGATGCCAGGCGCCGTCGGACACGCCGCGGTAGACGTAATTCGAGCGATAGCGGCCGTAGTGGTTCTTCGGAATGTCGTAGAGCGCGGCCATGAAGTCGACCCACGACTCGACGACGATGTCGTTTTGCTTCATCCGCTCTTGGATCTCGGTGCGGTCCATCGCTTCACCTTATCGGCTTCGCGGCGCGCGCTGACGGCCGCCTTGACCGTTGGCACAATCGGCTTGATGAAGCCCAGTGCTTCCACCATAATCCTGCCGACACACCACAACAACCGCGACGGCCCGTCATCGCGATCGAATCGCGCGCGTCGGCGCATGCCAAGCGTCCAGAGAAACGCGGACACGTCGCCTATCGGGAGATCGCACGATGCGTTCGTTCAGCCTCACATTCGTCATGGTTCTGGGCTTGCTCCTGCTGCCGCTCTGCGCTGCCGCAGATGGGGCCGAGAACGGTGACTTCTCGCTCCAGGCGGACACACAGGCCTCGGCGGAAGCGCTGATTCGCGCCCAGGAAGCCGCCTACGATCACTACCGGGCAGCGCTGGATGCGGCGGCGCCGGGGGATGTGCGTCGCGCGCTGAACGCGCTGGAGCTCTCCATCAAGGGCGGATTCGAAGAAATCAGCATCGAAGACGGCTGCCAAGCTGCCCTGACGTGCCACGACGGCTCCACCATCTCGTGCGCCTGTCCGACCCCGTTCGGCACGTGCCATCACAACGCGTCGGCCAACGCCTGGGGTGGCTCCGTAACGTGCAGCTGCAGTGGCACGACCTGGACGCAAGCATGCGCTCCGTGCCAGCTCGCCACGCCGGCGTATATTTCGGGCCCGGATCTCTGCCAGGGACGCATCGAGACGTATCAAACCAACAGCGTCTCTGGGGCGACCAACTATCGTTGGGAAATCGTCTCGACGCCGATCGTGCGCAACACGTCCACGCCCATCGTGTCGCTGAGCGGGCACTACTTCCACGTCCTGCCCGTTGGCCACTACATCATTCGGGTGCGCGCAGAGAACAGTCAGTGCGTGAGCGGTTGGCGATCGGCCAACCTGATCATCCGCGCCAACGGCGATCCGCTCTGCACGATCTGCGATCACGGGGATCGGGTCTGCTTCTAGAGGCCACCGTAGCGCGCGGCACCCCCGCACGCTACGACGCGTCGCTCGGCATCTTCGGATTGCCGAGCGCTTTCAGATAGCGGCGCCAGATGTCGGCGTCGGCACCGCGCGGTACGCGGTCGCGCTCGATCGTCGGCGCGAAGAGGTTGCCTGCCTGCCCGATCTCCCCGTCCTGATCGCCGGGATCCCCCGGCGAACCCTGCGGTCCGGGGTTGCCATCGGAGCGATTGGGCTGCGAGCCGCCGACGCCCGAGCAGCCCCGTCCGCCCCTGCCGCCGTTGCCGCCGGGGCCGCCGTCGCCACCGGGGCCGCGCATGCCGCGTTCGCCGGCCTCGGTGGCGACCGTGGGATTCTGCTGGTTCCAGCTCAGGAAGTAGATCGTGCCGCCGCTGCCGGCGTCGCCGCCGCTGCCACCCTTGCCGCCTTTGTAGCCTCGACCGCCGTCGTCGCCGGATCTCGAGCTTCGGAAATCGCCGGTGATGCCCGCGCCGCACCGGCCGCTGCGGCCGTTGCGGCCGTCGGGGCCGCGCGCGCCGGTCGCGCCCTTCTTGCCGTCGCGCCCGTCGAAGCCCGTCGCTTCGAGGCGCGTGCCGCGGACATCCTCGGCGTAGACGAAGAGCTCGTCGGCGCTTTCGCCGTGCAGATCGTCGACGAGGCCGAGTCCACTGGCGCTGAGCGCACCGCCTTCGAGCACCTTGGCGGCCACGAACAGTGGCTTGGCATGGATCCGCGCGCCGCTCTTCAGGCGGATCGTGTTGGCCAGGACGAGCGCGTTCGGCTTCAGATCGAGCTTCACGCCGTCGATCTCGAGGACGCTGGCTTCGATCACGTTATGCGTCTGGAAATCAGCGAGATTGGATGCGTCGATGCGGATCGTGTCGGTTGCGTCGACGAGCGGCGTGCTCAGCGCGCGACGCTCACCGAACGTGTCTGCGCCGCGGAACACCTTCCCGATCGCATCGATGCCGCCGCCAATTCCGCCGATGAACACCAGTGCGCTGATGACGGCAACAACGATCCAATGCTCGCGCACCTTTTTCAGGATGCGCGTCAGCTGTTTCTTGAGCCGGTCCCACTGCATGGCGTTCTCCCGCTGGCGTCGGCGGCGCAAATCTGCGTCTCAACAAGGATAGCGAACGCTGGCAGATGCTCAGGTCACGCGCTGCCGCTTCAACGCAGCCAACCGCTGTGCCAGCGGCGAGTTGGCAGCCTTCGCACGGGCGGTCGCCGCATAGCGCGCTCGCTGCGCGATGTCCGCATCGAGCGCTTCCGCGTGATCCTCGTAGTACGCAAGCGCGGCCTGAATGCCCGCCATCGACAGGTGCGGAAACTGGCGCGCAAGCTCTTCGGGACGCCAGCCGTACGCGCGCTGCGCGACGACGAGTTCGACGACCTTCATCGTCGTGCCAGCGATGAAGGGCACACCTTGGGCATCGTGGTCAATCAGGCTACGCGCCACAGTGCGTCCTCCATGCCACGTCAGCGCGAACACGCGGATTCCCGCCAGCCGACGCCAGCGGGAATCGCGCGGCCATCAGCGCATCAGCCGCGATCCTTCACCGGACGGTAGCGCCACATGTAGCGCGCGAAGGCCGGGACCTGGCGGGTCTGGATCCACACGCGACCCTGGCCCGAGAAGCGGCAGACGAAGCCCTCGCCGGAGAAGAACAGGCTCTTGTAGCCGCCGATGCGGCCGACGTTGTAGTCCAAACCGTCCGTGAACGCGACGATGAAGCCCGTGTCGACGACGTAGCTGTCGGTGACGTCGACCTCGACGATCGCGCCGTAGGTGTTGAACCACAGATCGCCCGTGCCCGAGCAGCGGATCAGGAACAGCGATTCGCCCGAGAAGAAGCCCTTGGTAAAACCCTGCCACTTCGACTCGGTCGCGATCTCCATCGAGCTCGCGACAAAGGCCGAGTTCTGCAGATAGATCGTCTGATCCTTCAAATACACGTGCTGCAGATCGCCGGGCGCACCCGGCGCGATCTGCAGGCGGCCGGCGCCGCCCTGGGCCGTGAACTCGTTCAGGAACAGCGACTCGCCGCTCAGGAATCGGCCGAAGCCGCCCTTGAGCTTGGTCTTCATCTCGACGTTGGTGTCCATCGCCGCCATCGCCGAGGCCTCGACCTTCAAGGTCTGGCCGCCGGGAAGCTCGACCGTCAGGAACGCGAAGTCCGGACGGCCGTCCAGGCGGAACGGAATGCCGCCCTGCGACGCGAGCGCGCCGGCGGACGGGGTCGAAGGCATCGCGGCGGCCGGCGCGGCCGGCGGAGCAGCAGGCGGGACAGGCGGTTGGTTGTCGCTCATGGCGTCGACCTCCTCAGCGCGGACGCAGCATCGGACCCAGCGCCTTGCCGAATCCCGGTGGGTTGTGGGACTGGCACCACACCGTGCCCGTGCCCGTGAATTTGCACACCAGACCCTCGCCGCCCAGGAACGACGAGATCCAGCTCGTACCGGCCTTGGTGATCGAGAAGTCGAGCGTTTCGTCGAACGCCACGATGTGGCCGCTGTCGACGATCACCTCGCCGTCGACCGCGATCGGGTAGATCGCACCGAAGCTGTTGACGATCAGCGGACCCGTGCCCGAGATGTGCAGCCAGAACAGGCCCTCGCCCGCCAGCGCCGTCTTGAAGCCCTGCCAGCCGAAGTCGATGTCGATCGACGGCGGCGCCGCAACGAACGAGCCGCCCTGCACGATCAATTTCTGATCGGCCAGCTGGAAGACCTTCATGTCGCCCGGCAGCGTCGTCGCCAGCCACAGATCGCCGCCGCGCGACGACGCCGTGTAGTGGTTCATGAAGAACGACTCGCCCGCCAGCGCCCGGCGCATCGCCTTCAGCACGCCGCCCTGGCCGGCCTTGTGGGTGGTCGTCTCGATGTTCATGTCGCCGCTCATGGCGATCATCGCGCCCGCCTCGGCGGTGACGCGCTCGTTGGCGCCCAGCTGCACACGCGCCGCCGCGTTGCCCGGGCCGTAGTGAATGTCGATATCCATGCCGTGCCCCTCCTACAGCCGTGGGTTGAGCCAGCCCGCCAGTCCCGACAGGCTGCGCGTTTGCAGAATGATCGTGCCGCGCCCCTCGACCCGCGTCACCAGGCCCTCGCCGCCGAAGAAGCTGGCGAAGACGCCGCCGGCGAGCTGCACCTTGAGCTGCAGGCCCGGGTCGTAGGCCACCAGATGGCCGGTGTCGACGATGTACTCGCCGTCGACCGGCTGCTCGAGCAGGCTGCCGTAGGCGCCATACCAGAGCGTGCCTTCGCCCACGGCGTGCAGCTTGAACAGGCCCTCGCGGCCGATGAACGACGCCAGGCCGGCGTAGCGCAGGCGGATCTCGACGCCCGGGGTCGAGGCGATGTAGGCACCCGGCTGCAGGCAGATGCCGCCGTCGTCCTGCTTGAGCGCGACCGGGCGGATCTCGCCCGGCGTCGCCTGGGTGAGCGTCAGTCGACGCGTGGCCTGGGTGGCGTTCTCGAAGTCGTTGACGAAGAGCGACTCGCCGCCCAGGAAGCGGCGCGCCAGGGCGCCGAAGAAGCCGCCGTTGAGCCGCGCCTGCATGCCGATGTCGGCGGCCATGCTGGCCATCGCATCGGCCTCGGCGGTCAATCGCTCGCCCGGCGCCAGGTCGACGTGGATGTGGGCGAAGGTCGGTCCGCCCTCGATCACGGTGTGCATACGTTCTCCTCTCGATCAGATCCGGTGGGGAATGGGCAACAGATCACGTGGTGTCCAAAGAAGCTGGTTTGCCGACGGCGAAGCTAGCGGCCGCCGATGCCCTCGATCGCGTCGAAGGCGTCGTCGTCGCCAGAGCGGTCTTCGACCGCACCGCCCGAGCGATCGTCGGCCGCGCCCGCGTCGTCCGCCGCGTCGCCCGACGCGCCGCGCGCGTCGCGGATGGCGGTCTGCAGATCGGTCAGGAGCGCGGGATCCTGTGGCGCCCAGGTGCGGCCGTCGGAGAGCGCGGCGGCGCGGCGCTCGAGATGGGCGATGCGGTCGTCGGTGGTCGGATGGGTGCTGAACCAGGCGGTCGCCTGCTCGTAGGTCTCGAGACCGTCGGCCTCGAGCTGCGCGCTGAGCGTGGTGAAGGTCTCGACCATGCCTGACGGATCGATGCCCGCCGCGACCAGGTAGTCGAGCCCGACGTCGTCGGCCTCGCGCTCCTGATCGCGCGAATGCGCCTGGGTGAGCAGGAAGTAGCCGCCGTCGGCGACCACCGCGACCACGCCCGAGACGTCGCCGAAGATCGCCTGGACGATCACGAACAGGCCGACGCTGCTGAGCACGCGGTGCAGGCTGTGGCGCTCGGTGACGTGCGCGATCTCGTGCGCCATCACGCCCTGGACGACCTCGGGCCGCGCCGCGGCGTCGATCAGCCCGGTGTGGACCGCGATGATGCCGCCGGGCAGGGCGAAGGCGTTGAACGACGGATCGTCGATGACGTGGAAGGCGTAGGTGGTGCGGTCGTCGGGCAGGTTGACCAGCAGCGGATCGACCAGGCGGTCGAGCGCGCGCGTGACGGCGGGATCGTCGACGACGTCGAGCTGCAGCTGCATCTGCGACC
The DNA here is from genome assembly GCA_039025295.1 of Acidobacteriota bacterium. Taxonomy (GTDB): domain Bacteria; phylum Acidobacteriota; class Thermoanaerobaculia; order Multivoradales; family J023; genus JBCCOR01. The sequence goes on along the minus strand of JBCCOR010000050.1, from coordinate 5,357 downwards.
AGCTGGCCTGACCGAGACGCGCTTCCCAGTCGGCCGGCACCCACGAGGCGACCGCGCCGATCAGCGGATCCTTGAGCTGGACGAGGAGCGCGATCGTGAGCGCGATGCCGGCGAGGACCGCCGCTGTCGCGTACCAGCCGCGGCGCGCCTTGCCGCGCAGGCCGGCGAGCTGCTCCGCGAGGCCGGCGTTCGCCGTCAGCCGCGGATCGCGCAGGATCTCGCGGCCCGAGGCGTAGAGGCTCAGGTCCGGATGGGCCGGATGCTCGAAGAAGACCAGGCGGTCGTTGGCGCCGCCGAGGCGCAGCCGCGCGCCGGCGAGCGGCACGGCCAGCCGGGCCGCCGTTTCGTCGTCGATCGACGCGTCGGCCGGGCGCACGTGAACGCGCGCGTCGTCGACGTGCAGCCGCCCCGTGGCGCGGCCGTTGGGCAGTTCTTCGGCGAACGCGCCGCCGGCGTAGGCCTCGCCGGCAGAGGGCGCGGACGGCGGCGCGGCGACGGACGGCGCGACGTCGTTCATCGCCGGCTCAGCGCACCGCCGCCGTGGCGATGTACGGCACGCCGAGGCGCTCGCCGACCAGGAAGCTCACGGTCTCGCTCGCCAGGCCCTCGTCGGTCGGCGCGAGCCGCACGAGCAGTTTGCCCGTCACCTGGACGCTCGGCCGGAAGCGCTCGGCCGGCACGGTCGACGGCGCACCCGGCGGTGCGTCGGCACGCGCCGCGCGCTCGACCGCCTCGCCGTCGCGCTGGTTCGACGCGCGCACGTCGAGATCGTCGGTCTCGGTCTCGACCACGCTCGCGTCGAGGATCTCGCGGTCGATCAGGTTGCGGAATTCGTTCTCCATCGACAGGCGCACGCCGCGCGGCACGTCGCCCCAATAGACCAGGCCCATCAGGCCGGCGACGTTCTTCTGCGCGTGCGCCGCGCGGAACCGGCTCACCAGGCGCGCCATGCCGGTCTCGACCGCGGCGCCCTCGCCGATGTCGTCGTCGGTCAGGGTCAAAACCGATTCGCGCGGCGGCTCGGGCGCGGCCGGCAGCGCCTCGGCCGGCATCTCCGGCGGATTCAGCGCCAGCGCGGTGGCCTTCTCGCTGGCGTCGAGATCGATCTCGTCGAGGCGCATCGACGACAGCGTGCCGTTCGGCCGCGTGAAGACCACCGTGCGGCCCCGCACCGTCCACGGGCCGTCGGTTTCGATCTCTTCGCCCTCGACCGTGACCAGCACGTCGGCGTGCGCGATCGCGCCGCCGCCGAGCAGCGCGCCGCCGAGCAGCAGCGCCGCGCACGGCATCCCAACCAGCAGACGAACGATGGACATGGCAGTTTTCTCCTCGATCCAGGAAGGTCTCGACATCTCGAATGCAGGTCGGCGCTGCCGAAAGGGTCGTGTTTGCTTGGACAGACGCTGACCAGGCGAGGCCCAAGCATACAATGAAGCCGACTGTCCACCCGGAAGCCATCCCTGCCTGTTCTCGTCTCGGAGATCTCCCCATGCGCTGCCGTCCGCTCGCTCGCTTGGTCCTGCCGACGCTCGTCGTCCTTCCCCTGCTCTTCCTGCTCGCCGCCGCGCCGGCCCTCGCCGGCCCGCGCACGGTCGACGGCGATCCGTCCGACTGGACGGGCGTCGCCTCGCCGGTGGCCCACACCGACGCCAACCCGGCCGACGCGTGGATCTACACCGGCGTCGTCGGCGACCGCCGCACCGAGCCGGGCATGACCGACGCGTCGGACCTGGTCGAGCTGCGGCTGACCGCCGACGCGACGAACCTCTACGTGCTCGCGCGCCTCGCCGACGTCGCGGCGGGCACGGTCGGCGACGTCCACGTCGCGCTCGGCTTCGACGCCACGCACAGCCCGCTCGCGGGCGCGGCGGAGCTCGCATCGCTCGGCGACGACACCGGCCTGACCTTCGCCGGGCGTCCGTTCATCCGCCACGAGACGCTCGTGCTGCTGCGCACCAGCAACGGCGCCACGCCGGTCGTCGACGTCTTCGCCGGCGGCGCGTGGACGAATCCCGCCGGCGCGCAGATCGCGATCAGCCAGGCGAACGACCTGGTCGAGGCGTCGGTGCCGCTGGCCGCGCTCGGGCTGACCAACACGGCCGACGTGATCGTCACCGCCGCGACCTTCCGCAACCAGCCTGGCGCGCCTGCGGCTGCTGACACCACCGCCGCGTTCGCCGACCACGACGCGATCGACAGCCTTGGCCTGCCGGGCCAGCTCGGCGACGCCGACGCGCGCGATCTCGACGACGGCGCGATCGACCGCGGCTGGTGGCTGCGCTTCCAGGGCGCGGTCGATGCGCCGACCGCGATCGTGTGGGACGGGCTCTACCACTCGTCGTGCGATCAGTTCCGCTTGACCGCTTGCGCGTCCAGCGACCATCCCGCCGACGAGAACCTGCCCAACGACAACAACATCCCGAGCGGCGATCCGCCGACCTTCCAGGAGGCCCAGCGCTGGGGCGGCGGCGGCACGATCCCCGGACGCGCGACCGATGTCTACGTCTACGACGACGAGCCGATGGTGCTCTCGGCCCTCGCGCTCGCCGGCGACGTGCCCGACGGCGCGACCAACCCGCGCATCCTCTTCTTCGGCAGCGGCGCCACGGTCGACATGACCGCCCAGGAAGACTGGACCGGCTCGTGGCACGGCGCGGTCGAGCGCACCTACACGATCTTCCAGGGCGCGATTCCGCCGCAGCCGCCGGGCGACGTCTTCTACAGCTTCCAGATCGAGGACGGCGCCGGCACGCGCAGCCTGTGCCGCACCAACGGCGGCCCGGCAACGGCGCTCGAGCGCACCGCGATCGGCCAGTGGGTGAGCGCCGACGGCTGCGCCTTCGCCGACTATGCCTACAGCGTGCTCGACGACGACACCAGCGGCCCGACCATCGAGAACGTCCAGCTGCTGCCGCCCGAGGGCCTGGGCAACTCGGTCTGCGCCGACATCGTCGACGCGATCCCCGACAGCGGCGACAACGACAGCGGCTTCGGCAGCGCGCTGGTGCGCTACTCGGCCAACAAGGCCGACGTCCTCGCCGGCGCCGGCACCACCGCGGCCTTCGCGCTGCAGGGCGGCGACACCTACTGCGCGACCACCGCGACCTTCACCGATCCGACCTACTACCGCGTCGAGGCGTTCAACGGCGACAGCGACGGCCCCGCCGACAACGACGCCAGCCGCTCGTCGGTGCTGTGCTTCGGCGCCAGCTGCGTGCTCGGCGCGCCGGGCGACAACGACATCCGCTGGAGCGAGGTGCTCCACGACACGCGCGATCTCTTCTACCGCGCGCCCTTCGGCGCGATCGAGGCCGAAACGCCGCTCGTCCTGCGCCTGCGCACCGCCCAGGACGACCTCAGCGACGCCGCCGTGCGCGTCTACGCCACGCCGCTCGGCGACATCACGCTGACGATGACCCAGGTCGTCGAGAGCGACCCGACCTACGACTGGTGGGAGGTCGCCCTGCCGACCGACGCCACCGCCCAGCCGAGCCAGCTCTTCTACAAATTCCTGCTCTTCGACGGCACCGCTTCGGCCTGGTACATCGACGACTACAGCCACAACAGCTACGACCACGAGGACCGCTTCGAGAACGGCCGCGGCATGGTGGTCGAGGACGGCGAGGCGCCGGCGTTCTTCGGCAACTCGTTCAACATCACCGTCTACGACCCGGGCTTCACGACGCCGGCGTGGTCGCAGGGCGCGACGATCTACCAGATCCTGCCCGATCGCTTCCGCAACGGCGATCCGTCGAACGACAGCGCCTGGCCCTACGGCGACGTCTACGGCACGCCGATCTTCCTCCATTCGACGTGGAACGAGGCGCCGGTCAACACGCGCGATCCGGCCGATCCGTTCTTCAACCAGTGGAGCGCCGACTTCTTCGGCGGCGATCTGCAGGGCGTGATGGACGAGCTCGACACGCTCTCGGAGCTCGGCGTCACGGCGATCTACTTCAACCCGATCTTCTCGGCGCCGTCGAACCACGGCTACGACACCACCGACTACCTGCGGGTCTCGCCGCGCTACGGCACCAACGACGACTTCGCCGCGCTCGCCGACGCGGCCGAGGCGCGCGGCATCAAGATCATCCTCGACGGCGTCTTCAACCACTCGGGCAGCGACTCGATCTATCTCGACCGTGCCAGCCACTGGGACGTCGACGGCAACCCCGCCTCGGGCAACGACGGCAGCGGCGCGTGTGAAGGTCCGGGCTCGCCCTACGCTGCGTTCTTCAACCTCTTCGGCACCGACGGCCCGTGCTACGACGGCCTCAACTACGACAGCTGGTTCGGCTTCGACACGCTGCCGCTCCTGATCGACTTCGTGCCGGGCAACATCGTCCGCGACTTCGTCTTCGACTTCGACGGCGACGGCGACAACGGCCTCACCGCCGGCCCCGACGCGACGCCGGGCGTGATTCAGCACTGGTACGAGCTCGGCGCCGACGGCTGGCGCTTCGATGTCGCCGACGAGCTGCCGCACGACTTCTGGATCGCCTTCCGCGAGCAGGTCAAGAACCAGGACGGCTGGGACGGTCCGCTCTACAGCGAGGTTTGGTACGAGGCCGTGCCGTGGGTCTTCGGCGACCAGATGGACGCCACGATGAACTACCGCTTCCGCAAGGCGGTGCTCGGCTTCCTGGTCGACAGCGACTTCGTCGACAACGACAGCAACGGCGAGCAGACCATCTGGCAGCTGCCGGCGACGGACTTCGACACCGTGCTGACCGCGATCCGTGAGGACTATCCCGAGGTCGCGTGGCGCACGATGATGAACCTGATGGGCTCGCACGACACCAACCGTCCGCTCTTCGTGCTCGGCGAGCGCTCGAGCGACTACGCCGCCGCGGTGGCGAAGATGAAGATGATGGCGGCGATCATGTTCTCGTACCCGGGCGCGCCGACGGTCTACTTCGGCGACGAGGTCGGCATCGGCGCCGCCGCCCACGGCGGGCCGCATCTGTGGGGCGCGGGCTTCGTGTCGGACGGCATCCTGCAGGACGATCCGCACAACCGCCATCCCTTCCCGTGGCGTCCCGACGCCGAGGATCCCTACGCCCAGCGCGTCGACGATGCGTTCGAGAGCGTCACCGGCGTACTGCCGGCGACGCTGCCGGCCGACGACCTGCGCGACCACTACGCCACGCTCGGCCGCCTGCGCCGCGCGGTGCCGGTGTTCGCCGCGGGCGACGTCGTGACGCTGCTCGCCGACGACGCGACCGAGGTCTACGCCTACGCCCTGGTCGACGACACCCTCGCGCCGCCGTGCGCGGTCGCGGTGCACAACCGCAGCGCCACGACGCGCACGGTCAGCCTGACCGGACTGCCCGCGGCGTGCAGCGGCCTGACCTTCG
>JBCCOR010000049.1:0-13146 GCA_039025295.1 Acidobacteriota bacterium | reverse complement strand
GCGGCCGGCTCGAACTGCGCCTGGGGCGCCCGCGCGACGGCTGGCCCAATCCGCATGCCGTCGCCGCGGCGTCGGGCGCGGGCGCGGTGCTGCACCGCGTACGCGTCTTCGACTCGACGGCCGACGCGGTCGCTGATCTGCGCCGCGTCTACGCCACCACCGGCCGCGTGCGCGATCTCGCCACGGCGGTCGTCGATCCCGACGAAGCGGCCGCGCAGATGCTCGCCGACGCGCGCGCGGCCGCGGCGCGCGGCGACGATCCGCACGCATCGGCGCGCGCCGGCATCCTCTTCGGCCCCGAGCGCACCGGCCTGACCAACGACGACGTCGCGCTCGCCGATGCGGCGCTCTTCGTCGACCTCAATCCGTCGTTCCGCTCGCTCAACCTGGCCCAGGCCGTGCTCCTGATCGGCTACCACTGGTGGCGCGCCGCGCGCGCGTACGCCGCGCCGGCGGATCCGGTCGACGATGCGTCGGGCGCTGCGCCCGCGCCGGCGGCCGGCGACGACGCGCCCGACGCCGAGGATGCGACCGACGACGGCGACGGCCAGCTCGCGATGCGCCCCTACTGGGGGCGCGGTCGGCGCGGCGTGCGTGCCACCCACGCCGAGGTCCAGGGCTTTTTCGATCATCTCGAGCGCGCCCTCGACGACGCGGGCTTCTTCCGCGTCGCCGCGCTGCGTCCGACGATGGTGCGCAACCTGCGCACGCTCTTCCAGCGCGCCGGCCTCACCGAGCAGGAAGTGCGTACGCTGCACGGCGTCGTCACCGCGCTCTGCGGTCGCCGGCGCGATCAGCTCTAGCGCGCACAGCGAGAAACGGCCCCGAGCCGTCCGCGCATGCGCGGACGATTCGGGGCCGATCTGCGTCCAGGCTGGCGGGCGGGATCAGCCGGCGGACGCGTCAGATCTGCACGCGGGTCAGAACGAGCCCGAGGTGCTGACCGTGCCCGAGGTGCCGGTGGTGAACGTGTTGTTCGCACCGCCCTGCCACACGACCGAGCTGCCGTGCTTCTTGATGCACTTCCAGCTCACCGAGGTGTTGGCCGGCAGGCTGGTGACCGTGCCCGTCCAGGTCGGGTAGCCCGTCGGGTTGAGCTTGACCGCGTTGGCGGTGTTCCAGTTGCCGAGCGCAGCGATGCTGCCGACGACGTAGATGTCCTGGCCCATGAAGGTCGTGCCGTTGTTGCAGGTGAAGTTGGCCGCGGGCGCGCCGCCGCCGCCGCCGCCGCTGGCGTTCGACACCCAGACCGAGACCGAACCGCCGTTGACCGGGAAGTTGCCCCAGCCGCTGCCGTTGGTCGTCACCGTGCCGCCGCGGTTGCCGGTGACGTCGGTGAACGCGGTGTTGGCCTTGCCGGTGTTCATCCACTTCGAGCCGCCCGAACCGTCGGAGAGGATGACCGCCATGGCGTGCGGATGCGACGCGTCGCCGAGGCGGGTCCAGCCGATCACGTTCCAGTGGTCGAGGTAGTTGATCTGCGGACCGTAGGCGTAGTCGCGGCGGGCCTGGGCCAGCTTGTCGATGATCGCGCGATGCGACGCCAGGTTGATCGTGATGCCCTTGTCGGTGTAGTTCGCGCCGTAGTAGTCGGCGTAGAAGATGTTCGGGTAGCCCTCTTCACGCAGCAGGATGAACGCGTACGCCAGCGGCTTGAACCAGTCCTGCACCGGCGACTCGAGCGCCTGCAGCGGCTGCGTGTCGTGGTTGTCGACCAGCGTCACGGCCAGCGCTGGCTGCTGCTGCATGAGCGTGTTGTTCATGATGTTGCGCATGTCGTAGGAGCCGCCCGAGTTCGACGCGATGTGGAAGTTCAGGTGCAGGGGCGCATCGAAGACCGACATGCGGCCGCCGGTCTTGTTGATGAAGTTGTGCAGGCGGCCGATGTCGTAGCTCCAGAACTCGGCGACCGTGAACAGCGGCTGGCCGGTGGTGGAGCGAACGTGGTCGAGCCAGCCGTTCCAGAAGTCGTACTTGATGTGCTTCACCGCGTCGAGGCGGAAGCCGTCGATGCCGGTGTGGTTGACCACCCAGACGCCCCAGTCGTTGTAGTGGTTGACGACATCGGTATGCGCAAAGTCGACGTCGGCGCCGAGCAGGTAGTCGTAGTTGGCGTTCTCGGTGTCGACCTCCCAGTCCCACGCCTTGCCGCTGCCGCGGAACTTGTAGATGCGGCCGCCTTCCTGCAGGTTCTGGGCCCAGTCGACGCCGTCGAAGTGGTACCAGCGCCACTTGAAGCTGCTGTACTGGTTGCCGCGGCCGGGGAAGTCGAACTTCGTCCAGGCGTCGATGTTGACGTTGCCGCCGTACTCGTTGTTGCGGTTGCCGGTGTCGACGCGCACGGCGGTGACGTTCTCGGTCGTGTCGGCGCCCATCTTGTGGTTCAGCACGACGTCGAAGTAGATCTGCATGCCGTTGTTGTGCGCGGCGTTGATCGCGTTGAAATACTGCGCCTTGGTGCCGTACTTGGTGCGGACCGTGCCCTTCTGGTTGAACTCGCCGAGATCGAAGATGTCGTAGATGCCGTAGCCGACGTCGTCGACGCCGTCACCCTTGGTGGCGGGCGGCAGCCACAGCGCGGTGACGCCGATGTTGCTGAGGTTCGCAGCTTCGGCGGCAACCTGGTTCCAGAGGTTGTCGTTCTTGTCGAGGTACCAGTGGTAGTACTGCATCATGGTGCCGTTGGTCTGCGCGCTCAGCGGCGCGACCACGGCCAGAAGCAGGAAAGCGGCCAGGAGGATCCGCCCAATGCGGCGGGTGGTGTGTGCATGCATGGAAAAAACTCCGTTTCAAACGTGAAAGCGAATGGACGTGCTCAGATGGCCGACGACGGTCGTCGGCTGGGGGTCTGTGCAGGCGAAAGGAGAGAAAGGAAGAAAGTGGCGCGGTCGATGGACCTTCGCGGGTGGGCGGATCGTGACGGCAGGGCGCAGCGGTCGACGGAGACGATGTGCACGGTTGCCTCGCCTGGGGTTGCGCAGCGCGCAAGATATGCGCGCATTGACTTATGCCGTTATTGAACTGCCTGGAGAAAAACTAGCAAGGCCAGCGAAGTTTCGCAAGCAGTTTTGTAATGTTGCTTGTAATGCTTCTGTCAAAAATCGACCCAATAAAGATGTTGCAATGGTATCGAAGAAAGCTGATTGATACAACGATGCGGTGAGGGGCGACTGTGCGGTGGGTGCCGGTGCGCGGGCGAGGGAGCCGGTGTGCGGTCTATGCCGCGCTGCGGCAAAAAGAGTATGTCTGCTCGCGCGTCAGCAATCCGTCAGGGTGCGCGGTCGCGCATGCCGATTCAGTCGATCGGCACCGTGAACAGCGCGGCCATGAGGTCGACGACGTACCAGAGGTTGGCCAGGCGGAGGTTCTCGTCGGGCCCGTGCTGGTTGTTGTCGTGATTGGCGGTCGGCACGATGATCACGGGGCCGTCGAAGCGATCGGTGAAGAGATAGAGCGGCAGGGTGCCGCCGGCCGTCGGGATCAGCAGCGGATCGTCGTCGTCGGCGGCGGCGAGCGCGCGGCCGTCGCCGCGCAGGGCGTCGCGCACGGCGCGCGCGGCGACGGCGACCCACGGATTGTCGACCGGCGTACGCACGGCGCGGTAGGCCGGATGGCGGTCGACGCGCGCGATCTTGGGATGGCGCAGGCGCGTGGTGTGATCCGGCGCCGCGTCGTGGACGATGTGGTAGCCCTGGGCGCGGATATGGGCCTCGACCGCGTCGAGAATGCCCTCGGGATCGACGCCGAGCGCCAGCCGCATGTCGATGGTCGCGGTCGCTTCGCTGGGGATGAGGTTGCGCGCGGCGTCGCCGACGCCCGCCGCCGCCATGCCGCGGACGTTGAACGACGAGCTGAGCAGGCGCGCCATCAGCGAGGCCGGCGCGCCTTCGGTGCGCGCCAGGCCGAGCTCGTCGCGCAGCGCGGCGTCGGCGTCGGCGAGCTCGGCAGCGGCCGCGCGATCGGACGCGTTCATCGGTGCGGCGTCGTCGTCGAAGCCCGCGATGTGCACCGCGCCGGTGGCGGGGTCCTTCATCGACGCCAGCAGATGGGCGAGCTCCAGCGCCGGATTCGGCGCCCAGTTGCCGTAGTGGCCGCTGTGCAGATGGCGCACAGCGCCGTAGACGGTGAGATCGACGCGGCTGTAGCCGCGCACGCCGAGCAGCAGCTGGGCGCGTCCGCTGGTGTGGACGGGGCCGTCGGCGATGAGCCAGGCGTCGACGTCGGCGAGGCGGTCGGCGAGGCGGTCGAGATGGTTGCCGAGATGCCGCGAGCCCGCCTCCTCCTCGCCCTCGAAGAGGAAGACCAGGTTGTGGCGCGGCGTGATCCCGGCGGCGCGCAGGGCGTCGAGCGCGGCGAGGATGCCGATCGCGGGCGATTTGTCGTCGCCCGCGCTGCGCGCGTAGAGCCGCCAGTCGGGATCGACGGTTTCGCCGTCGCCCGGCAGTGGACGCACGACGCCGCCGTCGGTCAGCGGCGCGGTGGCCAGCGTCGGCGTGAACGGTGGGTGGGTCCACTGCACGGGATCGACCGGCTGACCGTCGTAGTGGACGTAGATGCCGAGGGTGTGGCGCGCGCCGGGCGCGTCGACGCGGCCGATCACGACCGGTCGTGCCTCAGGTCGATCGGCGAGTTCGTGCACCTGCGCGTCGACGCCGCGCGCGGCGAGGGCGTCGCGCAGCCAGGCTGCGTTGCGGGCGATGTTGGGCGCGTCGCGGGCGACGTTGGGCAGCGCGAGCAGCTCGGCGAACGCACGCACGATGCGCGGGCCGTGCGCGTCGCGGTGGGCGCGCGCGGCAGCGACGGCCGATGTCCGCGACGTGTCGCCGTCCTCGTTGGCAGGGAAGGCGCCCCTCGGCAGCCGGAGCGCGGCGGCCAGCAGCAGGCAGAGGATGCGTACAGTCATGACGTAACAGACGAGCGCTGTGGAGCGGAAGGCGGCCGTGGCCGCGCTGCTCAGACCATCGCGGCCTGGATCCACTCGCCGTCGGGGCCCTCGACGATCACCTGGCCGCGGTCGTGCAGGAACGACGCCAAGCGCTTGCCGTGTCGGGCGATGTAGGCATCGAGCGCGTGGCGCACATCGCGATTGTAGGGTTGGTCTTCGATGCGCTCGAGCGCGGAAGCGATCATGCGATGGTGCACGTCGCGCGGCGGCCCTTCGGCCATGGTGTGGATCAGGCGACCGAGGATGCCTTTGTTGTGGGGCGTGGCGGAGACGCGGCGGCGCGGCAGCAGCACGCGGTTGAGATGGCGCGGGCTGAGGATCTCGACCACGCTGTCGATGCGGCCGTCCTGATCGATCCGCTGCAGCACGGCGGTGATCGCATCGCCGCCGTGCTCGATCGCGTGCGCGGCGGCGAAGACGTAGGCCTCTTCGCCGAAGGTGTTGGCGAAATCGTCTTCCTGCCAGTCGCTGCGGAGATAGCCGCCGCGGCGCGCATACCAGGCGTCGTAGAGCATGATGCCGAGGCCGGCCGCGAACGACTGCGGCGCCTCGTTGGCGAGCAGGCGGGCCAGGTTGCTGGCGTCGAGCTGGCCGAGCGCGCCGAAGTCGACCGGCGCGGTGGTGAAGAGGATCTGCAGATCTTCGTTGTCGAGATGACGGCTGACGCAGGCCATGACCAGCACGCGCGAGGTCTGGGCAACCCGATCCGGCGTCATCGTCAGATCGCGCACCGCTTCGAAGCTCTCGCCGCCGATGATCGCGAGGATCTCGGCCGCCGCCTGGGTGCGGTGATGCTGGCCGCCGCGCACGAGCGCGGTGATCAAGCCGACCGCCTCTTCGTCGCCCATCTGGGTCGCGTCGCCCGAGCCCTCGCCGGCGACGGCGTTGAGCAGCATGGTCGTGCCCTCGCGCGGACCGGCGTCGAGGATGCGCTCGACCAGGGCGTCGCGTACCTGGCGGTTGCGGCCGGCGTTGAGCCGTTCGAACAGGCTGAGCGGCGCGTAGGCGCCGCCGGGCAGCGACAGGCCGTGGCCCTGCGCGGCGTAGATCATCGCGAAGAGCTCGTCGATCGCCTGGCGCTCCTGCAGCGGCAGCATGCCGACCTGGCTGTGGCTGCCGTCACCGACGACCCCGCCGAGTCCGTAGCTGGCGCTGCCGTGGCGAATGGCGTTGGTGCCGGAGGCGTCACCGGCGTAGCCTTTTTGGTAGGCGGTGAGGCTGCTCAGCAGATCGCCGAGCACCGCGTCGGCGCCGAGCCGCTGCAGGCCCATGCCGGCCAGTCCTGGCCGCTGGAACGTGGCGGGCAGCAGCGCGTTCAGAAACGACGCGTCGAGCGCGCCCTGACGCAACAGATGGCCGGCGAGCTCCGGACGGCTGGCCGCGACCCGCGCCGCGGCGAGATAGAAGGGCACGGCGCTGTCGCCCTCGAGCCGCTCGGTGGCGCTGGTCATCAGGCTGTCGAGCGCGCCCCGCATCAGCTCGACGTTGCCGCTCTGGACGATCAGATCGGCGAGCGGCAGCGGATTGCGGACGCTATCGCTGCGCAGCATCAGGTCGATCTGGCCGCGGCGCAGGAGCGCCTGGCTGCCGTCGCTGCCGAAGCGGTCGACCAGGCCGGCGCTCTGGCCGAGCGCGCCGGCCAGGTTGGCGAGCAGATCGCCCGGCGTTGCCGACAGCGTGCGCTGGAAGAGATGCAGCAGCGCCGACGGCTTGCCGCTGCGCTCGAGCATGCGCGCCAGCTGTTCGGGATCGTGGATCGGCAGCGGGCTCTCGGCGGCCAATTTCTCGACCGCCTGGGTGAGCGCGCGCACGCCGTCGGCGTTGCCGCCAGCGCCCTGCACGTGCTTGGCGCTGAGGGCGCGCAGGGCGTTGAACAGCAGCAGCATGTCGGCGGCGGTCAGGTCTTTGCGGTTGGCGGCGAGATCGAGCGCGTCGGCGACGCGGTTGCGGGCGGCGTGCTCTGGGCGATCGGTCGGCCAGCGCTGGGCGAGGATGCCGAGGATGTCGGCGGCGGTGCGTACGTCGCCCTTGGCGCCGCCGCGCACCAGATCGGCGACGATCCGCGACGCGGCGTGGTCGGTGAGCTCGACCTGGCCGTCGGTGAGCAGATCGATGAGCTGTTTGGCGCCGCCCGGTCCACCGGCGTTGAGCAGGCGGCTGATCAGCGCCGCGCGGGTGGCGTCGCTGTTCTCGGCGCTGGCCGCCTCGAAGGCGCGGAACGCGCCCTCGACCGTGCCGCCTTCGGTGACCCGGGTGCGCGCGGCGAGGTAGATCGTGTCGAGGGCCGCGGCGTCGCGCGCATCGGGCGCGATCACCGTCGCCTCGCCCGCGCCGTCGCCGCCCGCCGCCTGGCGTCGCGCGTCGGCGAGCGAGTGCATCAGCGCGGCCATCGGCTCGGCTTTGCGCAGATGCTGGGTGTCGCGCTGCGCGAGGTTGTCGGGCCGGATCGCGTCGAGGAAGTCGCCGCTGAGTTCGCCGCGGCGCAGCAGATCGACGGCGAGATTCGGATTGCCGCTCGCGACCTGGGCCGCGGCGGTGAAGTAGGCGGCGGCGTCGGCGCGCTTGTCGTTGCCGCCCGCGCCCTTGGCGTTGTCGAGCATCTGGTCGACCGCCGTGCGCTGCAGCGACGAGTGATCGCTCTGGCGGATGAGGTCGGCGATCGGCAGCGGGTTGGGCACCGTGCTGCCGCGGCCGGCCGCGACGCGCGGCAGGTTGTTCGGGTTGAGCAGGCGGGTGACCGCGTTGTGCGCCTCGGCCTGATGCGCTTCCGACAGGCGGTCGTAGCCGGCGCTGAGCGCCGCCGCCATCGTCGCCATGGCCGCCGGCTGCTGGGCGGCTGCGCTGAGCACGGCGGCGGCGTAGCTGGCCGGGGCGTGGCTGAGCATGGTGGCGACCACCTGGCCCTGCTGGCTGTTGTTCAGCTGGCCGAGATCGGTGCGTCCGGTGAGCGCGCGGGTGAGCTGCACCACGCCGTGGGTGGCGTTGCCGTAGAGGCCGGTGACCGCGGGATGCTGCAGATAGGCGCGCACGGCGCGATCGTCGGCCGGCGTCGGACGGCGCGCGGGCAGCTGCGGCGCGTCGGGAACCTCGGGTTCTTCGTCGTCGGGCTCGGCGTCCGGAATCCAGAACAGGCCGGAGGCGCTGGCGTCGGGGTCGGGCGCTGGCGTGCTCGGACGGTTGACGATGCTGGTGCCGTCACCCTGGTCCTGGATGCCGGTGCCGGTGGTCGGTCCCCAGAGGCTGCCCGAGCCGGTGAAGGAGTCGCCGCGTCCGTGCGTGCCGGGCTGGGTGCCGGGTGCCGGCGTACCGCCGCTGTGGCCGTGGAAGACGCCGGGGCCGGTGGTCGACGGCCCGCCCGGCTGATGCTGGGCGTTGGGGCTGGCGCCGTGGCCCTGGACCTGGCTGCCGAGACCGGTGGTGGGGTTGGCGCCGCCGCTGCCCGACGAGAAGAGCACGCCGGCACCGGCGTTCTGAAAGCCGTCGTCGCCCGCGCTGGCGTCAGCGCCGGCGTCCGGCGGCGCGGCGCTGCTGCCCGTCGGCGCACCGCTGCCGCCCGCGGGCGCGGTGCTGCTGCGACCGTGCGCGCCGGTCGCACCGCCGGGGCGATTGGACTCCGCGCTGCCGGCAGGCGGTTTGACCGGGTTTACGCTCATCGCTCGTCGTGACTCATCGTTCGGTTGGGGGCGCAGGTGCGGCCGTCGCCTCGGCGGTACGCAGGGCGCTCGCCGGCGACTCAGCGCAGGCGATCAGACGGTGGCGACGGTGACGTGAACCCACCTGCATGCTACCAGCTGGGCAATCGGCGGATCCAGCGTCCGTCGACGGCGCCAGCGAGACGCTCACGATGCGCCGGCGGGCGGGCCAGGCGCGTAGGTGTCGAGGCGCAGCGCGCCGGCGGCAGGTTCGTGCCGGGCGAGCATGGTCGCCCGCATGTCGCGCAGATGTTCGAGCTGGCGCCGCGCGCGCGCGCCGCTCGCGGCATCCTGCTGCGCGCTGGTCTCGAGCCGGTGGGCGAGCGACGCGCCGTGGCTGGCGAGATAGGCGTCGAGTCCGCCGCGCAGATCGCGGTCGTGCTGGCGATCGGGGTCGAAGGCGTCGAGCGCGGCGAGGGCGGTGCGGTCGGCGTCGGCGTCGTGGCCGGCGCCGGCCAGCGTGCGCAGCAGATCGCCGAGCGCCGTGCTGCGGCCTTCGTCGTGGTCGATGACGCGGCTTGGCAGCAGGCGCTGGGTGAGATGGCCCGGGGCGATCGCGCCGACGAACGCTTCGAGCGAGCTGTCGGGTGCCGCGTCGGCCGCGCGCAGCAGATCGAGGGCTGCGCGCGGATCGCCGACGATGGCGGTGGTGGCGGCGAAGGGGAAGGCGGCGGCGGGTGCGGCGCGCTGTAGATCGCCCGGGAGCCAGCCGCGGCGAACGGCGCCGCCGTCGCGGATCAGGCCGGCGTCGAGCAGCATCCGCGCCGCGGCGGTGCGGAAGTCGGTCGAGCCGCTGAGGGCGATCAGCTGGGCGATCGGACGCGGATCGACGGTGCCGGCGTCGATGCCGCCGGCGATGTCGACGATCCGGCGCGGCCGGGCGGCGAACAGGCCGCGCAGATCGCCGGGTTCGAGCGCGCCGGTGCCCCAGCCGCGGCCGAGCGCTTCGCCCACCGCCAGCGGTCCGCCGGCGTGGAGGCCGAGCCGCTCGAGGCCCTTGCCGCCGAGATGACCGAGGGTGTGGAGCAGATCGGCGGCGTTCTGCACCAGGCTGCGGGTGCCGCCCTGGGCGATGTCGGCGAGCAGCAGGCCGGCCTCGTTGGGCATCAGTTCGGGCGGATCGCTGGTCAGCAGGCTGATCAGCAGGGTCAGCCCGTCGCGCAGGCGGCTGCGCAGGATGCGGTCGGCGAGGCCGTTGCGCGCTTCCTTGCTGCGCCCCGCGTTCTTGCGCTCGAAGCGGATCAGCGCCTGCTCGAGCGCCGGATCGGTGCCGTAGGGCGCCTGCAGATTGCGGTAGGCGGCGTCGAGGGCGTCGAGATCCTGCGGCGCCATCGCGCCGTCGTGGTTGTCCTGGAAAGCGATCAGCGCGTCCATCAGGTCGGCCATCGGTGTCAGGTCGCTGCCGAGCGCGCCGAAGCCGCTGAGCCCGAGCGCGCCGCCCGCGAGCGTGCGCGGGTCGAGGGCCTGCAGCATCTCGCTGCTCAGGTTGCCGCTGCGCACGAGCAGCATTGCCTGCGCCGGATCGGCGGAGGCGACCAGCGCGGCGGCGGCGTAGAACGGCACCGCGCTGTTGCCGTCGAGGCGGTGCTGGGCACTGGTCAAGAGGCTCGACAGCGCCGACTGACGCAGGCCGACGTGGCCGTTGCCGCCGAGCATTTGGGCGAGCGGCAGCGGGTTGGCGATGCGCGTGCCGATCACCGGCGGCACGCGGCCGACGGTTTCGAAGCTGTTGGGATGGCGCAGGCGATCGATCGCCTTGCCGCCTTTTTCTCCGAGGCGGGTGAAGGCCAGGCCGAGCGCCTCGCCGAGATGCACGGCGGCGGTGCCGCGGGCGAGCGAGGCGGCGCGGCCGAGCAGCGCGTTGGCCTGGCTGGTCGGCCGGGTGAGCAGCAGCTCGATCGCGACCTGGCCGCGCTGCGAAGAAGACAGCCGACCGACCTCGCCGGCGAGGCCGTTCTCGCTGCCGCCCAGCGTCTGCAGCAGCACCCGCGCGCCGCCCTCCGTGCCCTGCGGATGGCGCACGATCTGCACCTGGACGTGGGTGCGCAGGCCGGCGGGCGAGATGTTGGCATCGACCTCGGCGCCGGCCTGGAACGGCCCGGCGTCGCGCGCGCCCGCGAAGTTGTCGGCCGCTGGCGGGGTCGCGGGCGGCTGGGGGAGATTGGGCTGGCCGCCGGTCGGCGCGGTGTCGGGCCGCGGCCCGACCGGCGGGACGGGGAGGTTGGTGTTGATCCTCACGCGTCTTCTCCCTGGCGGCGGACCGCGCGCGGCTGCGGTCCGAATGAACGATGCGCGCGGTCGCTTCGCGGACCGCGACCGTGGCTAGGACGCTTCGCGCCGGCTGGCGTCGTCGGTACCGGCCGTCGCGCTGGCGCCGTCGGCGGGCACGAAGCGCGCGATCGCCTCGTCGACCCGGGCCAGATCGGCGTCGATCGTCGCGATCGCCTCGCGATCCTGTGCCTGGCCGCGCTCGTCGCGCAGCTGGCCGATCAGTGCGTCGCCGTGGGCCTCGAGGTACAGGCCGAGACCCTGTCCCAGGATGTCATGTTCCAGCGCTTTGTCGTCGAAATTGCGCAGGGCGTCGAGCACCAGCTCGTTCGCTTCCTCGCCCGCTTCCGCGACCGACATGCGCGCCACGACCCGGCCGAAGAGCGAGAACGCGGTATCGAAGCGCAGCGCGCCCTCCGGTGCGGCCTCCTCTTCCACCGCGCCGTCCTCTTCGAAGATCAGGCTGGGCAGCAGGTTGTTGGTCGCCTGGCGGGCCATGTTGACCAGCGCCGAGGTGGCCCAGCCGAAGGCCGACGACGTGGCGTGGGCGGCGGCGAAGAGATAGCTGCTGCCCAGGCCCGGATCGTCGAGATTGCTCGCGTCCCAGCCGCCGATGTCGCGGCCGGTTTCCACCGAGCGCATGGCGTCGTAGAGCGCGTCGACCGTGGTGCTGGTCAGGTCCACGGAGTCGGACTGCTTGATCAGGTTCGACGTGTTGAGCAGGCCGGGGCCGATGTTGGTCGTGACGTAGTTCGCCGGTCCGAGCAGGTCGATCAGGTTGGCGTGGTCGAAGTGCTGGCCGTCCCAGGCGTCGCCGAGCGTGTCGGCGACCGCCGACTGCTGATCGCGATTCAGGCCGACCGCGGCCAGCTCACCGTCGGTGAAGTAGCCGAGCGCGCTGAGCAGCTGCGCGGCCTCGGGCACCTGCGTCTCCGCGCCGCCCTGCACCAGCGTGCCCATGAACGCGGCCGCTTCCGGCTCGAGCAGCAGCGGCGGCTCGGCCATCAGCAGACCGGCGAGGTTGCCGGCGCGCTCGTGCAGGCCGGCGTCGCCGTTGAGCAGCTGGTCGATGACGTCCTGCTCGGGCTGGCCGCCGCGGTAGAGGTTCTGGATCGCCAGCGCCTCGACCGCGATGGTCAGCGCGGCGTCCTGGCTGGTTTCGGCGGCTGCGCGCGAGGCGGCGTAGAAGCCGTCGAGATGGCTGTAGTCGGCGCGATCGAGCGTCGTCTGACGCTGCGGTTCGCCGCTGGCAGCGGTCACGATCGACTCGCTGCCCGACTGGAAGGTCTGGATCGCGCCGAGCAGATCGGCGAGGGCGCGATCGCCGAGGACGAAGGCTTCTGCCTCCTGCTCCTCGTCGTCCATCGTCGCGTGTTCGGCGCCCTCGGTCGCTTCGGGCGCCGGCGGCGCGATCGTCTGGACGAACGCGTCGTCGACCGCGCCGCTGCGCAGCAGATCCATTGCCATGGTCGGGTCGCTGGCGGCGAGATGCGTGGTGGCGACGAAGAAATCCTGGCCCGCGGTCGAACCCTGCGCCTGGGTCTGGTCGAGCAGGCTGTTGAGCGCGGCGTATTGGAAGCTGGCTTCCGGCGCCTGCGCGACGAGTTCGGCCAGCAGCACCGCCGCCGACGGCAGCGTCGGGGCATCGTCGGCTGGTGCGGCGTCGCCGCTCGCGCCGTCCGCCGTGTTCTCGCCGTCGGTCGCCGGCAGGGCCGGCAGCACGCCGTCGGCGCTCGCCATCAGATTGTCGAGCGCGCCCTGGGCGCGCTTAGGATATTCGAAGGTCAGCACGGCGTAGCCGTCCGACAGCGCCTTGGCGACCAGATCGACCGACTCGTCGGTGAACTGATGCGTCAGGGTGGCGAGCACCTCGGCCGTGCTGCCTTCGGCGGTGCGCAGCAGCTCGGAGACGAAGTGGTCGTACTGGCTGGCGCTGAGCTCGCCGAGCAGGCTCTCGCCGGTCAGCACCGAGAGCAGCTGAATCGCGCCATCGACCGCGCCGTCCTCGTTGTAGTTGACCTCGTTGGCGAGAAAGAGATCGCTCTCGAGACGCTGCAGGAACTCGTTGATCGGATTGTTTTCGTCCATCGCGCCGCTCGCCCACTCGCGCGCGTAGGTCAGCGCGCGGTTGTAGGTGAAGCGCTCGGCGGCGTCGGGCGTGACGTTGTTGCGCGCGAGCTGGCCGAGCTGACGCAGGAGGCGGTTGCCGTGCTGCTCGAGATAGCCGTTGATGCCGTCGCG
>JBCCOR010000048.1:0-13313 GCA_039025295.1 Acidobacteriota bacterium | reverse complement strand
CGGGTCGGTTGGTAGGCAGCAACCGACTCCATCGCGAGCGGATCGGTCACCTGCGTGATCGCGTCCGCCGACGCGCTGCCGTCGAGATCGACCGCCTGGGTCGCCATCTGCTCGTCGATGCCGAGGTCCATGGGTACCGTCAGATCGTCTTCGCGCGAATGCGAGGGCGCCACCGCTTGGCGCACGTCGTCGAGCTGGGACGCGCGGTCGCTTCCCGGGTCGGCGCTGCTGGCGTTGGAAGGAGGCTGACGGTCCTTGGGGTTCACGAAAATCCTCAGCGGAGAAGACGCCCGGGTGGCCGCGCAGGTCGGTCAGTGGTCAGGGCCCGATCGACGGGCGATGCCGCTGCGCGTCGCTTATGCTGAGCCGCCATCGAATGTCCTGACGGACGCGGCCGCTCGTTGCGGGTTTAGGGTTGCAGCGGCGCGGTCGCACCTGAGGCTGTGGGTGCATCGCGCGATGCGGACGGGTCGATGGGGCTCGGCGGTGCGATCACGGGCAGATCGGGAAGATCCGTGCACACGCCGCCGGGGCAGAACGCGCGATCGATCACCAGGAAGACGTCGAGGGCGTCAACGCTGCCGTCGCCGTTGACGTCTGCGCTGTCGGGCACGATCGAACGCTCGACGCTCAGGCTGAACTTGATGCTTTGACCACCCGACGACAGGCGACCGACCTCGTTGGTGAGGGCGCCCGACGCGCGCCACACCGGGAAGAGCCCGCTGCCCGCGCGGTTTCTCACCACGCTGAGGAAATCGTTCATTTTCGACGTCGCACCCGCCGGATCGCTCTGCATGTCGAAGAGATCCTTCGCGGAATCGAGCTCGGCGAGCAGCTCGCCCTCGACGTTGGGGCTTAGGTCGAAGTCGAGGATCTGGGTCCGGAGATCGGTGAATTTGGTGAGCGTCGTCGTGTCGTTGGGGCGGCTGTCGATCACGATCAGGTATTCCGAGGCGTTGAAGCGGTCTTCCTCGCCCTCGATCTGCAGGCTGCCCTGCGAGACCTTCGTCGTGATGTCGCGGAAGATGTTGCCCGCGACGGCGTTGAACAGCCGCAGCGGACGATCGGCGCGGAAGACCAGCTCCTCGGTGCGGAGGGCGATCGCCCAATCTCCCTCGATCACCGGCCTGCGCGGCGTGTTGACGCTGATGTTGACCTTGACCGGGAAGTCGGCCGGAATGCTGACGCCCGTCGGCAGCCGCGCCAGCAGGTTGGCGTCGAACGGATCGACGTCGACGGCCGCGATCGTCAGGGCGTCGCGCTGCACGTTGTTGCGGTTGTCGAAGTTGAGCAGCAGATCGACCTCGTGCCCGCTCTGCGTCGTCAGCGTGGTGCTCACGCCGCCCGTGCTGATCGCCGGCACCCGATCTTCCTCCTCGAGCGCGTAGACGATGCCTTCGGCCAGGCCGATCAGGGTGCCAGCGGCGCTGATGTCGCCCGTGTTGGGGTTGGCCGTGGTGTCGATCTTGTCCATGTCGGCGCCGTCTTCGAGCAGCTCGATCAGATCGAAGAGCTTGATGAAGGTACCCTCGACGTCATTCGCGTTGTACTTGATGCGCGCGTCGGCAAAGGTGTTCTCGACATCGGCTTGAAATTGCGTGTCGAGGAAGGCGCCGTCCTGGATGAAGAACTGGAGATCGGCGTCGAAGTTGGCGAAGCGCGCGTCGGTGACGACGCTGGGTCGTCGCAGATCGGCGGCGACGATGAACTCGGAGAAGCCACCGCTAGCACCTCGAATTCTGAAGCTGCCAAAGCCCGACGCGAACGTGATGCCGCGGAACTCGCATCCCGGCGCCGAGCAGCCGTCCTCGGCCTTGAAGAGGCGCAGCGGCGTTTCGGTGAGAAAGTCGATGCTGCGCGTCTCGATCTCCAGCTCGTAGCCGTCCTCGAACGGCAGATCGCCGCCGGTGTCGGGCGTGATCGTCAGGCGGACCGGGAATTCGTCGGGCAGGAAGACCGGGCCGGTCGGCAGGCGGCTGGTCAGGTCGGGATGATCCGGATCGAGCTGCTCGATCGTGAAGTCAAGATCTTCGACCTGCAGATCGTCGGGATCGTCGAAGCGCAGGAAGAACTCGCCGTCGAAGCAGTCGTCGCTGATGCCGCGGACGCGGCCCGAGCGCGGGCGCGCCTGGGTCTCGCGCGGCGCGCGCTCGACGGTCGGACAGCCTGTGCCGACCTCGAAGTAGCCGACGATCGCGTGATCGCCGAGCAGCTCGGCTTCGACGACGCCCGTCGCGAGCACCAGGCTGCCGGCGACGCTGGTGGCCGCAGCGCCGGCGATCGCGCCGCTCGCGTGGGCGCTGGCCAGCGCGGGGGCCGCGGGACTGAGATCGGACGACGGAGCAGGGCCGGGGGCGGTGCTGGCGAGGAGCCAGGCCGTCAGAAAAAGCGGGCTCAAGGCAAAGCTGGACACGTCGCTATCTCCCGAGAAGCGGTGAAGGATGGGCGAGGTGAGAACGCGCAGGTCAGACCGAAATCATCCAGGGCAGTCTACCGAGTATATGACCGATGGTTCATGCACGGTCCAGGACCGTGCCCGCCGCGGCTCGCTCGAGCCGACGCATCGGGACGAGCAGGCCGAGAAAGGCGACCGCCAGCGCGGTCGAGATCACGAAGTGCAGCGGATAGCCGAGCGCATCGGCCACCAACCCCGAGAACGCCGACGGGATCAATTTGCCCTGCACCTCGACCGTCGCCAGCAGTGTGTAGTGCGTGGCCGCGATGCGCCGGTCGACGCGCGACATCATGTAGGCGAAGAGCGCGACCGTGAGCGCGCCGCCGAAGAATTGCTCGACCGTGATCACGACCGCCGCGCGCGCGACCGTCGGCTCGACCATCGCCAGCCAGGCCTCGCCGCCGACCGCGACCGCGCGCAGCGCCGCCGTGATCGCGACCGCGCGCAAGAGGCCGATCCGGCTCGCCAGGAGGCCGCCGACCACCGAACCGGCGATCGACACGCCCGTGCCCCAGGTGCCGAGCCACAGCCCGATCTGGCCGTCGGTGAAGCCGGCATCGACCAGAAACGGGCGCAGCATCGTGTCGGCCATGGTCTCGCCGATCTTGTAGGTGCCGACGAAGAGCAGCAGCCAGACCGTGCCGGGCAGCCGCAGGGCGATCAGCAGCTGACGCAGCACGTCCTTCACCGTCGACGGATGGTCTTCGCCGTTTTCCGCTTCGGCGTCGTCTTCCTCGCGCGCGTCTGCCGCGGGCGTCGCCGACGCCGCGCGCGGGATCTGTTCGCGGAAGGTCCAGGTGATGCCGAAGGCGATCAGCACCAGGATGGCCATGATCCCGAACAGACCGATCCAGCCGATCGATTCGCTGGCCCACAGCAGCACGCCGCCGCCGAGCATCATGCCGATCTTGAAGCCGACCACCTGGGCGATGTTGCCGTAGCCCAGCGCTTCTTTGGGCAGCAGATCGACCGCCAGCGCGTCGACCGCCACGTCGAGGGTCGAGGTGGTGAGGTTCATCAGGAAGATCACGATCAGGAGCGCGCGCAGGCTCTCGGCCGGTGGCGTCACGATCGCGATCGCGCACAGCGCGGCGAGCACCAGCTGCAGCGGCAGGATCCAGCGACGACGATGCTGCAGCGGCGTGGCGAAGCGGCCGCGGCCGCGGTCGATCCACGGTCCCCAGATCACCTTGAACGCCCACGGCAGGGCGAGCGCGCTCGCCAGGCCGATGCCGGTCAGCGACATGCCGGCGTTGCGCAGATAGACCGGCAGGCCGGTGTATTGGAAGCCCAGCGGCAGGCCCTGGATGATGTAGAGCACGCCCAGCAGCAGCAGGCGACGGCGCAGGACGGCGGCCTCGGGCGACGGGCGCGCCGGAAGCGGGAGCGGAAGCGCGGAGGACGATCGCATGCGCGCAAGGCTATCCCAGATGCCGCGACCGCGCGGTCGGCGCACGGCGGCGGATCCGGGCATGAAAAAGCGCGACGTTTCCCGAGAGAAACGCCGCGCGCTGGGTACCGATCGACGTGTGACCGTTGACGTGGAATCGAGGTGGTGCCCCGAGATGGTGCCCAGTGAACCGTGGTGGGTGTGCGACTCAGCGCCGGTTGCCGAGGAAGCCGAGGAAGTCGCCTTCGGCATCGCCGTCGCCGCCGTCCGCGCCGCCGCCGCGCTTCCCGCGCCGCTGGAAGCGCTTGCGCGCCCGCAGCTCGCGGTAGTTGTCGAACTTCGCCTGCTGGTCGGCGTCGAGCAGCGTGCGGAAGTTCTGGACGGCCTCGTCGGTCAGGCCGCGCAGGCTGCCGCGCAGCTCGTGCAGGGCGATCACCGCCGCGCCGACGGTTTCGGCATTCGGGCTGTCGGCGTCGAGGGCGTCGCGCAGGTCGCTGCGCAGATCGCGCTGCTGGTCGCGCAGCGGCTCGATCTCGGCGCGCAGGGCGTCGATCAGTTCGCGGGTGGCGTCGCGCTGCTCTTCGGTCAGATCGAGATAGCCCGGCGGGGGAAAGAAGCGGCTGAGCTTGCCGCCG
The DNA here is from genome assembly GCA_039025295.1 of Acidobacteriota bacterium. Classification (GTDB taxonomy): domain Bacteria; phylum Acidobacteriota; class Thermoanaerobaculia; order Multivoradales; family J023; genus JBCCOR01. Next base: position 8,833 of record JBCCOR010000048.1, on the reverse strand, counting down.
GGGCCGCCGGGGCCGCCGCCCGGCGCGGCGAAAGCGATGGGGGCGAACAGGGCAGCGATCAGCAGGGCGATCAAAAGGGTGCGCTTCATGGTGCGGTTTCTCCTGAGACGTGAGGGGGGACGGTGCGCACAGGGCGCGGGCGACGCGCGGTCGCCGGTTCGACGAAAGAATGGCGTGGGGCGGGTTGCCGGGCGGCGGTTCGTGGCCGGGGCAGCGCGCCTTCCCTCGATGGAACCCGCGACCGCTCGACATCCTTCGCCCGGTCGTCAAAAAAATCTTGCGCGCCGCGCTGCCGCACAAGTCGACGCCCGGTGACCGATGAGGATGCGCGGCGTTCGGTGATAGCGTCCGACGCGCCCGGCGCCGCTCCCGCGCCGGTACGCTTCGAGGTACCCCATCATGGCCGATGCTGAACGTCCTCGCGACGACCCGTCTGAATCCGATGCGCCGCGCCGCACCGTCCTGCATGCGCAGCACGAAGCCGCGGGCGCGCGCTTCACCGACTTCGCCGGCTGGTCGATGCCCGTGCAGTACCAGGGCGTGCTCGACGAGCATCGCGCCGTGCGCACCGCGGCCGGCCTCTTCGACGTGTCGCACATGGGCGAGATCCGCGTCGAGGGTGCCGACGCCCCGGCGTTTCTCCAGCGCATGACGCCCAACAACGTCGCGGCGCTGTCGCCCGGGCGTGCCCACTACAGCGCGCTGCTCACGCCCGAGGGCACCTACATCGACGACATGCTGATCTATCAGCTCACGGCGGCGCGCTATCTGCTCGTGGTCAACGCCTCGAATCGCGCGGCGGCGCTCGCGTGGCTGCAGCAGCACGCCGCGGACGACGCGGTCGAGATCGCCGACGAGAGCGAGCAGACCGTCCTGCTCGCCCTGCAGGGACCGCGCGCCGCGGTGATCCTCGCGCCGCTGACCGACGCGGCGCTCGACGACATCGCCTACTACCGCTTCGTCCACACGCGCGTCGACGGCGCCGCGCAGCCGGTGCTCGTGTCGCGCACGGGCTACACCGGCGAAGACGGCTTCGAGCTCTATCTGGCGCCGTCGGACGCGGTCGCGGTGTGGGAGGCGCTGCGGAAGGCCGGCGCCGATCACGGCCTGGTGCCCGCTGGCCTCGGCGCGCGCGACACGCTGCGCCTGGAAGCCGGCATGGCGCTCTACGGGCACGAGATCGATCGCGACACCACACCCTACGAAGCGCGCCTCGGCTGGACGGTCAAGCTCAAGACCGGCGGTGCATTCGTCGGCCGCGATGCGCTCGTGCGCCAGCGCGAGGCCGGCGCGGCGCGCGCGCTGGTCGGCTTCGTCGTTGAGGGTCGCGGCATTGCCCGCGCCGGCTGCGACGTGCGCGTGATCGCCGACGATGCCGACGCGCCGGGGCCGGTTGTCGGTCGGGTCGCGAGCGGCACGTTCTCGCCCACGCGCGAGCAGGCGATCGGCACTGCCTACGTGCCCACCGAAAACGCCGACGAGGGCACCCGCCTGGCGATCGACGTCCGCCGGCGTACGCTCGAGGCGCGCATCGTGCCAATGCCGTTCTACCGCCGCGCTGAACCGGCCTAGCGCCGCGGCTTGGCAGCGCACGGCGCGGCGCGGTAAGATCTGCGGCGGGAGGAATGTTCCCTCGCAAACGAGAGGAGGACATCTCACAACTGCTGAGATGCCTTGCCCCGTTGCAAGCCAACAATCCCTGCTGGCCGGCGGCCTCCCACCTCCATTCCACAAGCGGCCGCCGGCCACCCTTTTTGTCCCTTCTGTTCCCTCGCACCCCGCACCCTCCATCGTCATCAGTTCGTCCCCGGTTGAGGAGCAGCCTCGATGGTTCCTGAGTCGTATCGCTACACGGAAGAGCACGAGTGGCTGCGCGTCGGCGACGACGGCACGATTTCGCTCGGCGTCACCGCCTTCGCCCAGAACGAGCTGGGCGAAGTGGTCTACGTCGAGCTGCCGAGCGTCGGCGACGCCGTGACCGCGGGCGATCCGATCGGCAGCATCGAGTCGGTCAAAGCGGTCGCGGAGATCTACTCGCCGATCGGTGGCGAAATCGCGGCGGTCAACAGCAGCCTCGACGACGCGCCGGAGCAGGTCAACGACGCGCCGCACGACGACGGCTGGCTCGTGCGCATCAAGCCCGACGACGACGCCCAGTCGGTGCTCGACGGCCTGATGGACGCCACCGCTTACCGCCGGCACATCGCGGGAGCCGACGACGCCTGATCGCGCGCCGCGCCGCCGCGCCGCGCTCCCGGCCGCGCCGTTCGACGCGCAGGTCGGCGTGCTGCTGGCCGTTCCCTGGCTGCTGGCCGCGCTCGTCCAGCTGCGCCTGCTCGTCGGTCTGCGCGGCACCGTCGCCTTCGACCTCTACACCTTTTTCAGCGCCGCGGCCGCGCTCGGCTGGGTCGCCGGCAACGTGTATCTCGCCCGCCTGCGCCGACGCGCAGCGGTGCGCACGCAGCTGCGCGCGATCTACCTGATCGCGCCGCCGGGTCTGCTCTTCGCCGCCTGGGCGCTGCTGCCCTTGGCGCTGCAGCAGCGCGCGCCGTTCTCGCCCTTCTACGCCCTTGCCGTCTACGCGCTTTTCCTGTGCGTGCCGCTCACGCTGCGCCCGCCGCGGCTGCGACGACCGTCCACCGATGCCGTGCGCCGCCCGCCGCCGGCGAACGACGCCGACGCCTGACGCCGCGTTTCACCGGCGACCCGGCGCGCCAGCCACCCGGCTACCAGCCGCACGTGCGGTCCGCGTTCTGCGCGTCGAGCCACGCCTGCAGCGGCGCGAAATAGTCGAGAATCGGCTGGGCGTCCATCGTGCGCGTGCCGGTGATCACTTCGAGCGCGTCCGGCCACGGCCGGCTGGCGCCCATCGACAGCATCGTGCGCAGCTTTTCGCCCGCGGCGTCGTTGCCGTAGATCGAGCAGCGGTGCAGCGGCCCCTCGACGCCGGCCGTTTCGCACAGCGCCTGGTGAAATTGGAATTGGAGAATCGTCGCCAGGAAGTAGCGCGCGTAGGGCACGCTCGCCGGCACGTGGTATTTCGCGCCCGGGTCGAAGGCGTCGGCCGGGCGCGCCGTCGGCGGCGCGACGCCCTGGTAGCGCGTGCGCAGCGCCCACCAGGCGTCGTTGTAGGTGGCCGGCGTGGCGTCGCCGGCGAAGACCTGCCAGCGCCACTGGTCGATCAGCAGGCCGAAGGGCAGGAAGGCGATCTTGTCGAGCGCCAGGCGCATCAGCTGGGCGACGTCGCCGCCGCGGCGCTTCGGTGCGCGCCTGAGCAGACCGACATCGACCAGGTAGGCGGGCGTGATCGAGAGCGCGACGGTGTCGCCGATCGCCTCGTGGAAGCCGTCGTTGGCCGAATCGCGATACAGCAGCGGGAGATCGCTGTAGGCGCGCTGGTAAACATTGTGGCCGAGCTCGTGGTGCACGGTGATGAAATCGTCGCCGGTGATCTGGATGCACATCTTGATGCGCAGATCGTCGACGTAGTCGACGTTCCACGCGCTGGCGTGGCACACGACGTCGCGGTCGGCCGGCCGGGTGAACATCGAGCGCTGCCAGAAGCTCTCGGGCAGCGGATCGAAGCCGAGCGAGGTGAAGAAGCGCTCGCCGTAGCGCACCATGCCGCGCGCGTCGACGCCGTTCCTCGCGAGCAGCTGGGTCAGGTCGATCGAGGTGTCCCGGCCCCGCGGCGCGACCAGGTCGTAGATCGACGACCACTGCTGGGCCCACATGTTGCCGAGCAGATGGGCCGGAATCGGGCCGGTCGGATCGACGACGTCGGTGCCGTAATGCCGCGCCAGACGCGCGCGCACGTGGCAGTGCAGCGCCTCGTAGAGCGGCGCGACCTGCGTCCACAGCCGATCGAGCTCGGCGGCGAAGGCGTCGGGATCCATGTCGTATTTCGCGCGCCACATCGCGCCGAGGTCGGCAAAGCCCAGCGCGCGCGCGCCGGCGTTGCCGAGTTCGACGTAGCGCGCGTAGTCGTCGCGCATCGCCGGCGACACGGTGCGCCAGCCGGTCCACGCCGCGCGCAGCGCCGCCTCGTCGCGCGACGTCGCGATCGTATAGCTGAGCGCGCCGAGATCCGGGCAGGTCGCGGGGTTGCTCGGCTCGGCGCAGGTGCGGCTGCGGCTGTAGGTGCTCGACAGATCGGCCATGATCGTCGCCATCTCCGCGGTGTCGGCCGGGTTCGACGGCGCCGGCGCGGTCAGCGCCAGCTTCAGCATCTGCATGCGGCGGGCGGCGTCGGCCGGCAGGTCGAGCCCGTCGAAGCGCGTCGCCTCCTTCGCCAGCCGGACGGCGAGGGCGATCACCCGCTGGTTGGCGGCCGCGGCCATGATCTGGGTGTCGTGGATGATGTAGGTCGCGAGCGCCCACTGGGCCCGGCCGTTGGCGACGTAGGCGTCGAGCAGCGCGGCCTCGGCGGCGTCGAGAAAGGCGCGCGCGTCGTCGACGGTGGGCGGCGCGTCCTGCGCGCGCGCGTGGACGACGGACGCCAGCAGGCCGAGCGCGAGCAGGACGACGAGCCCCGCGCGCCGCGCGCGGGCGCAAAAAGGCGGCTGGACGCGGCGCATGCAGGCTCCGAGAGCGCGCGATCAGGCGCCGCGCAGGGCGACGGCAATGCGATCGAGGCCGGTCTCGAGTTCCTGTGCCGAGCAGGCGAAGGAAATGCGGATATGCCGGTCGTTGCCGAATGCGACGCCCGGCACGACGGCGACGCCGGCCTGCTCGAGCAGAAATTCGGCCATCGCGACCGAGTCGGCGCGTCCGGGTTGGTAGTGCGCCGAGACGTCGGGGAAGACGTAGAACGCGCCCTGGGGCGGCGCGCAGGTGACGCCAGGCATGGCGTCGAGGCGTTCGACCACCAGATCGCGGCGGCGGGCGAAGGTGGCGAGCATGGTGCGCACGTCGCTCTCAGCGCCGTCGAGCGCGGCCAGCGCGCCGGCCATCGCGAACGAGGTCGGATTCGACGTCATGTGGCTCTGCACCGCGCCCAGCTTGGCGATCAGCGTCTCGGCGCCGAGGGCGAAGCCGACCCGCCAGCCGGTCATGGCGTAGGTCTTCGAGAACGAGCCGACGACCACGATCGTCTCGGGAAACTCGGCGGCGAGCGCGGCGCCGCTGGCGCACGTGGCATTGTCGTAGACGAAGCGCTCGTAGGTTTCGTCGCAGACGACCACCACCCCGCGCGCGGCGCAGGCTTCGACGATCGCGCGCAGCTCGTCGGCGGCCATGAGACCGCCGGTCGGATTCGACGGTGCGTTGAGCACGACCATGCGCGTTCTCGGTGTGAGCGCGTCGATGATCGGCGCGGCGTGCACGGCGAAGGCATCGTCGGCCGCGAGCGACACGGTCACGGGCGTGCCGCCGGCGAAGCGGATCTGCTCGAGGAAGCTGACCCACGCGGGCACCGGCACGATCGCCTCGTCGCCCTCGTCGATCAGCGTCATGGCGAGTTCGAAGAGCGCGGCCTTGCCGCCGACCGTGACCAGGCAGTTGGCGCGCTGCCAGGGTGCGCCGTGGCGCGCGCGGGCGTCGGCGGCGAGCGCGTCGCGCAGCGCCGGCATGCCCGGCGCCGGGGTGTAGCGCGTGAAGCCGTCGGCGAGCGCCTGGCGCGCGGCCTCGACCGCCACCGCGGGCGAATCGAAGTCGGGTTCGCCGGCGCCGAAGTTGATGATGGAACGTCCGGCTTCGCGCAGCTCGGCGGCGCGTCGGCTGACGCGCATGGTCGCCGACTCGGCGAGGCGGTTGGCACGGCGGGAGAGAACGGGCGGGGCGGATGAAGCGATCATGATGAGGGCGGATGGTATCATTGCGTTTCCGCGCAGGCGCATCGACCTGCGCCCAATCTTCGCGCACCGCGGTGACCGATCCGGCGCCCGACGCCAAGACCCTCGATGCGTGCGCGACGACCGCGCACGCGGCGCCGCGGCGCCCGCATCGTCCACGCTGCACCGACCCGCTCATGCGCATGATCTTCCACGGTTTCATTTCCGCCAACGTTCGTTCACGCCCCGCAGCCGCGCGCCCGGCCGTCTTCGCGCTGCTCGTCGCGGCCGCGCTGCTGGTCGCGGCCCTGCCGCTCGGGGCGCAGGGCGGCCTGTTCGAGGTCGAACCCCGGGCCGCGCTCGCCCTCCAGGCCGATCGCGCGGCCTACGCGCCGGGCGATCCGGTGATCGTGCGCGCCACGGTCGAGATCGATCCCGGCTGGCACATCAACAGCCATCAGCCGCGCCAGCCGTACCTGATCCCCACCGAGCTGCGCTTCACGCTGCCCGACGGCTTCGACGCCGAGCCGGCGATCGACTACCCGGCCGACAAGCTGCTGAATTTCGTCTTCACCGACGAACCGGTCGCGGTCTACGAGGAGACCGTCGTCTTCGACGCACGCTTCGATCTGCCGGCCGATGTGTCCGAGGGGCGGCACCCGCTCTCGGTCAAGCTCTTCTACCAGGCCTGCGACAACACCACCTGCGAGCAGCCGACCGACACCACCGCCGCGCTGACCCTGGTGGTCGACGCGGCAGCGGCCGCGAACACCGGCCCGGGCGGTTTCGTCGACGCCGCGTCGGACGCGGGCGGCGCGGGCGGACGCTCGCTGCTCGGCATTCTGCTGCTCGGCGTCATCGGCGGCCTGATCCTCAACGCCATGCCGTGCGTACTGCCGGTGCTGTCGCTCAAGATCTTCGGCCTGGTGCAGGATGCATCGCGCGGCCGCCGTCACGTCGTCCTGGGCGGCCTGGCCACCAGCGCCGGTATTCTGGTGTCGTTCTGGCTGCTGGCCGCGCTCGCCGCGGCGGCGCGCAGCGCGGGCGCCGCGGTCGGCTGGGGCATGCAGTTCCAGGAGCCCGGCTTCGTCACCTTCTTGGCGGTGGTCGTCGTGCTCTTCTCGCTCAACCTGTGGGGCGTCTTCGAGGTGCCGCTGCCGCGCTTCCTGGCGCAGGCGGGCGGCGGGCGCCAGGGCCTGCCGGGCCATTTCGTCGCCGGGCTCTTCGCCACGCTGATGGCGACGCCGTGTTCCGCGCCCTTTCTCGGCACCGCGGTCGGCTTCGCGCTCACCCAGCCGACCTGGGTGACCTTTGCCGTGTTCACCGCGGTCGGCGTCGGCCTGGCGCTGCCCTATCTGCTGCTCGCCGCCATCCCGGGCGCGGAGCGGCTCGTGCCGCGGCCGGGCGCGTGGATGAACACCCTGCGCGGCGTGCTCGGCTTCCTGCTCGCGGCGTCGGCGGTGTGGCTCTTCTTCGTGCTCGCCGGCCAGATCGATCCGGTGCGCCTGGCGATGATCCAGCTCGGCCTGCTGACCATGGCGCTCGGCCTGTGGGCGCTGCGCCAGGCGCATCAGCGGCCGCTGATGCGTCGCCTGGCGACCGTCTTCGCGCTCGCCGCGGCAATCGGCACGGTGGTGGCCGCGGGCACGGCGGGCAGCGCGGCGGGCGGCGGCGCCGTCGGCGCGTCGGCGCGCCACGACTGGGTGCCGTTCGACGAGGCCCGGGCCGAGATGCTGGCGACCGAGGGCCAGCCGGTCTTCGTCGACGTCACCGCCGACTGGTGCCTGACCTGCAAGACCAACGAGGCGCTGATCCTCGAGACCGACGCGATCGCCGAGGCGTTCGCGCGCCACGGCGTGGTGCCGATGAAGGCCGATTGGACCAACCGCGACGACGTCATCGCCGCGTACCTCACGCGCCACGGTCGCTCTTCGATTCCGTTCTACGCGCTCTACCGGCCGGCCGCGCCGGGCGAGCCCCACATCTTCGGCGAGGTGCTGACGCAGGGCGCGATCCTGGACGCGCTGGCGGCGCTCGACGCGCCGCCGGGCGTCGATCTCGACCTCGATCCACTCTCCTTCGGCCGCTGAGGTTCCTCGATGCCCGATGCTTCCGCGCGTTCGTCGCGCGTGCTCTTCGTTTGTCTCGGCAATATCTGCCGCTCGCCGGCCGCCGAGGGCGTGATGCGCCATACGGTTGCGGCGCGCGACGTGACGGACCGGATCGACATCGACTCCGCCGGCACCGCCGGATACCACGAGGGCGCCGCGGCCGACGCGCGCATGCGGCGCGCGGCGCGCGCCCGCGGCTACGACCTCACCAGCCGCGCCCGCGCGGTGCGCGACGACGACTTCACGCGCTTCGACCTGATCGTCGCCATGGACCGCAGCAACCAGCGCGATCTGCGCGCGCGCGCCGATCGCCTCGGCGTCGACGCGGCGCACGTGGTGCTGCTCTCGTCGTTCCTCGACGCCGACGCGCCGGTCGACTGCCCCGATCCGTACTACGGCGGCGCCGAGGGCTTCGAGACCGTGCTCGACCTGGTCGAGCGCGGCTGCCCGGCGATCGTCGATCAGTTGCTCGCCGCCGACGCGTGAGCGCTGCCCACGCCGGCGCGGTCGACCGCGTCGTGCGCGCCTGCCTGGGCGCCGACGCGCCGCGCGTCGTGCGCGCGCTGCCGGTGTCGGGCGGCAGCATCAGCCGGGCCTGGCGCGCGCACCTCGACGACGGCTCGATTTGCTTCGTCAAAACCCACGACGGCACCGACGCCGACGCGCTCTTCGCCGGTGAGGCGGCCGGCCTCGACGCCCTCGCTGCGGCCGATCTGCGCGTGCCCCGGGGCGCGGTCGCCGCACCCGCGGGCGCGCGTCCGGCGGGCATCGTCATGGAGGCGATCGACACCGGGCCGCTGACCGACGCGGTCTTCGCGCGCCTCGGTGCGGCGCTGGCCGCGATGCATCGGCGCACCGCGGGCGCGCGCTTCGGCTTCGACCGCGACAACCACATCGGTGCGACGCCGCAGCCCAACGGCTGGTGCGACGTCGGCTGGTGCTTCCACCGCG
>JBCCOR010000047.1:0-13593 GCA_039025295.1 Acidobacteriota bacterium | reverse complement strand
TCGCCGTCGGTATCGATGCCGATCGTGTTGCCGCTGTCCTCGGCCGGCGGCGGTTCCGGCTCCGGCTCCTCGGCGCCACCCAGGTTGATCGTGATGTCGTTCTCACCGTCGCCGTCGGTATCGATGCCGATCGTGTTGCCGCTGTCCTCGGCCGGCGGCGGTTCCGGTTCCGGCTCCTCGGCACCACCGAGGTTGATCGTGATGTCGGTCTCGCCGTCGCCATCGGTGTCGATGCCGATCGAGTTGCCTTCACCCTCGCTCGGCGCCGGCTCCGGCTCCTCGGTCTCGCCCGCACCGCCCAGGTTGATGGTGATGTCGTTCTGGCCGTCGCCGTCGAGGTCGATGCCGATCGTGTTGCCGTCCTCGGCGTCGTCGTCATCCTCGGCCTGGCCGAGGCCCTGCGGCACGTTGACCGTGGTGTTGCCCACCTGCGTCGAGGTCGGATCCTCGGTGCCGGTGCCCGGCGGCAGGTTGATCGTGATGTCGCTCTGGCCGTCGCCGTCGAGGTCGATGCCGATCGAGTTGCCCTCGCCGTCGGCCGCAGCCGCGTCGTCCGCATCGTCGGCGTCGTCAGCAGCGTCCGCGCCGCCGGTGTTGATCGTGATGTCGCTCTGGCCGTCGCCATCGGTGTCGATGCCGATCGTCTGGCCGTCGTCAGCGGCGTCGCTGGCGGCCTCGTCCTCGATCGTCACCTTGGCGACTACGTCGCCGTTCTCGTCGACGCGCTCAAAGGTGTTCTCACCCGTCTGCTGCCAGCCGTCGCCCTCGAGGTTGACCTCGTCGCCCTCGCCGGACTTGATCACCACTTCGCCGGTGAAGTCCTCGGTCAGGGTCGCGACGTCGGCACCGCTGCCGAGATCGATGGTCGGAATCTCGCCGTCCGGACCGGCCTGGAAGTCGCCCGACAGGGTGAAGTCATCGGCGCCGCTGCCGCCCTCGAAGGTGCCGCCGGCAATCGTGCCGCCGAGGCTGAAGGTGTCCGCGCCGCTGCCGCCCTTGACGGTGTCGCCCACCGACGCGCCGGAGAAGTTGAAGTCATCGGCGCCGCTGCCGCCGTCGAACATGCTCTGCACCGAGACGGAGTCACCGGTGAGCTCGAACGAGTCAGCGCCGCTGCCGCCCGAGAAATTGCCTTTGATCTGGATGCCCGTGGGACGGATCGAATCGCTGCCCGATCCCTTGGCCATCTCCGTGCCCACGTTGATCGTGGGGGCACTGTCGCCGTTGAGTGTAATATCGATAGACATCGTCTCGATCTCCTAAACGTATTGGCTATTTTCTTACCGCGAAATTTCGGTATGTGTGGTGCGCTGTGCACCGGGTCGATGAAAACAATGCGAATCGGCCGACTCGGCTTCGCCGCAGAAAGCGTGATGTTGATGATCGGCCCGATCGCCAGCGGCACTGCGGACCTTGCCCTCGGTTATAGCAAACTTCGTGCCGACCGGCCGCATCGGACGTAGACACCCGCGCCACCGTCCTTTTCTTCGCAATCTCCCCTCCGCCATCGGGCGTCACCCTACAGCACACGAGGAAAAATTCCCGCTTCCATGATCACGGACGCCTCAGCCCCCGACGCCTCAGTCCCCGATGCCTCCGCCGCACCACCGCGCCTCGCCGACCTGACCACGCTCGGCGTCGGCGGACCGCCTCGGCGCCTGGTGGACGGCGCGACCGCCGACGATCTCGCCGCGCTGCTGCGCGACGATCCCGCGCTGCGCGTGCTCGGCGGCGGCAGCAATCTGCTGGTGGCCGACGCCGGCGTCGACGCGACGGTCGTCCGCCTCGCGCGCGGGCGGATCGCGCCGATCCGCCGCGCGCCCGACGCCGCGTGGGTGCGCGTCGACGCGGGCGTGCCGTGGGATGCGCTGGTCGCCTGGGCGGTCGACGCCGGCCTGAGCGGCCTCGCCGGCCTGTCGGGCATTCCCGGCTCGGTCGGCGCGGCGCCGATCCAGAACATCGGCGCCTACGGCGAGTCGCTCGACGACACGCTGGTGGCGGTCGAGGTCATGGATCGCCGCGGCGCGCGCGGCCTGCTCGCCGCGCGTCGCTGCGGCTTCGGCTACCGCTGGAGCCACTTTCGCGGACCGTGGCGCGATCGATTCTTCATTCTGGGAATCGTCCTGCGGCTGCCGCGGCGTGCGACCTGCCCGGCGCGCTATCCGGAGCTGGCGCGCACGCTCGGCTGCGCCGTCGGCGCCGACGCACCGCTCGCGGCCGTGCGCGACGCGGTGCTCGCCATCCGCCGGCGCAAGGCGATGGTGCGCGACGATCCGCACGATCCCGATCAGCGCAGCGCCGGCTCGTTCTTCGTCAACCCGATCGTGACAACCGCGCGCGCCGATGCGATCCGCGACGCGGTCGCGGCCGCCCAGCCCGACGCGCCGACCATGCCGCGCTACGCGGTCGACGGCGCGGATCGGGTCAAGCTGTCGGCGGCGTGGCTGATCGAGCGCGCCGGCTTCCGCCGCGGCGAGACCCGCGGTCGGGCGGGCCTGTCGCGCCGGCACGTGCTGGCGCTGACCAACCGCGGCGGCGCCAGCGCCGACGCGCTGCTGCAGCTGGCGGCGACGATCCGCCGTCGCGTGGCGAACCGATTCGGCGTCACGCTGCGCCCTGAGCCCGTGTTCTGGGGCTTCGATCAGCCGGCCGGCCGCGTGCTCGACGCGCGCGGCGACGCCGACCACCATCCATCGTCCGATACCGACGGGAGGACCCCGCCGCCATGACCCGCCTGGAGCGCGCCCAGCGCATCCACGCGCAGCTCGATGCGCTCTATCCGGAAACGCCCATCCCGCTCGACCACACCGATCCGTTCACGCTGCTGGTGGCGGTGCTGCTGTCGGCGCAGACCACCGACAAAAAGGTCAACGAGGTCACGCCCGCGCTGTTCGCACGCGGGCCGACGCCGGCCGCGATGGCCGCGCTGCCGGTCGACGAGATTCGCGGCCTGATCCGCCAGCTCGGGCTGGCGCCGCAGAAGGCCAAGCACCTGAAGGCGATGAGCCAGATGCTGGTCGAGGCGGGCGGCGCGGTGCCGCGGTCGTTCGAGCAGCTCGAGCGGCTGCCCGGGGTCGGCCACAAGACCGCGTCGGTGGTGATGGCGCAGGCGTTCGGCGTGCCGGCGTTCCCGGTCGACACCCACATCCACCGGCTGGCCGCGCGCTGGCGACTGAGCGACGGCAGCAGCGTGGCCAAAACCGAGCGCGATCTGAAGAAGATCTTCCCGCGCGAGGCCTGGAACCAGCTGCATCTGCAGATCATCTTCTTCGGTCGCGAGCACTGCCCGGCGCGCCATCACGATCTCGACGCGTGCCCGATCTGCAGCTGGGCCGCCACCAAGAAGCGCAAGCGCGAAGAGCATCTGCGCAACGCCCAGGCCCGCCGCCGCAAGGCGTGAGGATCGATCCGTCGATGCGCAGATCGGGAACGGTCTGCGGCGACGCGATGGGCGCAGAATCGACCGTGCTACGATGCCGAAGCGCTGTTCGACATCGTTCTTCCTTTTTCTTTCAGGCCCGCATGATCCACGTCGACACCCCCACCCAGCCGGCCGACGCATCCAGCCAGCCCGCCGACATGCTGCGCATCGCCATGGTCTGCTACCCCACCTACGGCGGCAGCGGCGTCGTCGCTTCGGAGCTGGCGCGCGGACTGGCCCAGCGCGGGCATCAGGTCGACGTCGTCTCGTACGCCAGCCCGTTTCGGCTCGACGACACGACGCCCAATCTCACCTTCCACCGGGTCGAGATCAAGGAATACCCGCTCTTCAAATTCCATCCCTACGCGTTCAATCTCTCGAACAAGCTGATCGAGCTGGTCGAGCGACGCGACGTGCAGGTGATCCACAGCCACTACGCGATCCCGCACGCGCAGGCGGCCTGGATGGCGCGCGAGGTGCTGCGCGAAGAGCGCAAGCTGAACGTCCGCCTCGCCTGCACGCTGCACGGCACCGACATCACGCTGGTCGGCCGCGAGCTCGGCTACTACGAGCTCACCCGCTTCACCATCCAGCGGCAGGATCTGTTGACCGTGCCGAGCGACTGGCTGCGGCGCGAGACCGAGACCTTCTTTCACACCCGCGAGCCGATCGAGGTCATCCCCAACTTCATCGACCTCGACCGCTTCACCGCGGTCGACGAGGCAACCCGCCGCGCACAGCGGCGCGCGCTCGACCTGCCGGCGGATCACGCGATCGTCACCCACATCTCGAACTTTCGGCCGGTGAAGCGCGTCATCGACGTGGTGCGCGGCTTTCACACGCTGCGCGCGCGGCGTCCGGCAACACTGGTCCTGGTCGGCGACGGCCCGGATCTGCCCGACGCGCTCGCCCTGGCCGAAGCGCTCGGCGTGCGCGACGACGTCCGCGCGCTGGGCAAGCTTGATCCGCTCGAGGGCGTGCTGCAGGCGACCGATCTCTTTTTCCTGCCGAGCATCGCCGAGAGCTTCGGCCTGGCCGCGCTCGAGGCACAGGCGTGCGGCTGCCCGGTGGTCGGCTACCAGGCCGGCGGTCTGCCGGAGGTGGTGATCGACGGCGAAACCGGCCTGCTCTGCCCGCAGGAAAAAGACGTCTGCCTGGGCACCCTCGGCGCCGATCTGCTCGACGACGCACCGCGCTACGACGCCATGCGCCGGGCTGCGCGCCGCAACGCTGAGCGCTTCGCGCCCGAGCCGGTGATCGATCGCTACGAGGCCGCCCTGCGCCGACTGTGCGCCGCCGCGCCGGCCGCGGCCGCCCTGCCCCGCTAGCGCGACGGCGCGGCGGCGGCCAACCGCGCGCGCACCGCGGTATCCAGCGAACGGCCGTGTACAATGGAAGGCGCTGTCCCCGGACCACCGCTCTGCCTCGTCTCTGAAGCCGCCGATTGGCGCGCCGCAGCGCGCCAACGACCCGCGCGCCGCAGCGCGCCACCACCACCCATGCTCCCCGTGCGCCCCTCCGCCTTCGCAGCCGACGCCCCTGCCGAATGGTCGGCCACCGCCGCTCCCCCCGGCGACGCAACCGCCGACGACGCGTTCGAGACGCGCGTGCGCGCCATCACCCAGGACATCCTCGCGGGCCGGCGATCGCCCACCCGCGTGCTGCTCGTCGACGACCACGCGCTGGTGCGCTCCGGGCTCGCGCTCTTGATCCGCACCGAGTCGGACATGAACGTGGTCGGCGAAGCCGAGGATCCGCGCGGCCTGCTCGAGCGCGTCCAGACGCTCGAACCCGACATCATCATCCTCGACATCTCGATGCCGGGCGGTGGCGGGCTCAAGGCGCTCAAGGATCTGCGCGACGCCGGCGTCGACTGCCGCTGCCTGGTGCTGACCATGCACGACGAATACGACTACCTGCGCGCCGCGATCGCCGCCGGCGCCGACGCGTTCGTGGTCAAGACCGCCGCCGATATCGATCTGCTGGCCGCGATCCGCACGCTGCGCGCCGGCGGCACCTACGTCAGCGCGTCGGCCGCGCGCGGCGACATCGACAGTGTCCTGCGCAGCGGCAGCCTGCGCAGCGAATCGACCGGCGAGGCCGCCGCCGCCCTCAGCCGGCGCGAGCGTGAGGTGCTGGAATTCGTCGCCTACGGCTACACCAGCCAGCAGATCGCCGATCGCCTCGGCCTGTCGATCAAGACCGTCGACGGCTACCGCGCCCGCCTGAGCGAGAAGCTCGGCCTGCGCAGCCGCGCTGAGCTGGTGCGCTACGCGCTGGAGACCGGCATTCTCGATCGCAACCGGCCGCCGCCGGGCAGCAGCGATCCGAGCACCGCCGCGAGCTGATGGCCGATCGCGTCGCCTTCGCGACGACCGCACAAAAAAAGCGCCGAGGCGCCGTAAGGCGACCGTCGGCGGCTCCACTGATCGATGTCTCTAGCTGCAGCAAGAACCGTGCCCCCCGCAACAGCGACCGCGCTGCGCGCCCAAGTGCTGTAGATTCGGAACGATGACCACCCCAGCACGGTGCGCGCGCGACGCGCCGAGGCTCCCCAATCGAGGCGTTTTTCCCGCCCAAAATCCAGATGCTGCACGTCGATGACCATCCGCTGCTCGATCTGCGCGTGATCCTGGCGCGCTTCGCGCGTCCGCTCGGCGATCTGTCCGCGCCCGACGCGCTGCACAGCGCGCTGCGGTCCGACGCCGCGACGCCGCTCACAGCGCCCGATGCGGACGTGCGCGCGCGTGTGCGCGATCTGCTGCGCCGCGGCGGCTACAAGCCGACCGGACGCGGCAAGCCCGCCGCGGAATACCTCGCCAAGGCCGCCGACGACGGACGACTGGGCGCGATCAACCCGGCGGTCGACGTCGGCAACGCGGTGTCGCTGCACAGCGGCCTGCCGATCAGCGCGGTCGACCACGACCGCCTGCGGCCGCCGCTGCGGGTGGGCCTGGCGGCAGCCGACGCGACCTATGTCTTCAATCCCGCCGGGCAGACGCTGCGCGCCTCCGGCCTGCTCTCGCTGCACGACGACGCGGGCCCATGTGCCAACGCGGTCAAAGACGCCCAGCGCACCAAGACCGACCCGACGACCCGCGCCGTGCTCTATCTGCTGTGGGGCGCGCGCGGACTCGAGACGCGCGTCGACGCGGCCGCGGCCTGGTGCCGGACGCTGCTGGCGGATCTGGGCGCCGAGATCGCCGCCGACCTTCGCTATACTCCGGGGCATCATGAGCCGACCTGAGCAGAACGCCGCCAACCACGCGAAATACGTCCCGGCGTACCACTTCGTCGCCCTGCCGATTCTGCTGATCCATCTGCTGTGGTCGGCGGTCGACGTGTTCCGCAGCTTCGGCGCCGACGCGGCACTCTCGACCACCGCCGCGCTGCGCCAGCTGGCCGTGGCGATCGCGCTCGCCATCGTCGCGACCTACGTCCGCCTCAAGCCGCTCAAGGTGCAGGACCGCCTGATCCGCCTCGAGGAGCAGATGCGGCTAGACCGCGTGCTGTCGCCCGCGCTGCGCGAACGCGCCAGCGCGCTGCGACTGAGTCATCTGATCGCCCTGCGCTTCGCGCCCGACGACGAACTCGAGGAGCTCGTGACGCGCGTGCTCGACGGCGAGCTGGACAACGCGAAGGCGATCAAGCAGGCGATCCGGAACTGGCGGGCCGATCACGTCCGCTGCTGACGCATCGCCCCGCCGGGCGTCCGCGCGCATCCGCCTCCATCCAACATGCCTCCCACCACCCCCGACAACGCGTCGGCCACAGCGCCCGCGCGCGGTGACCGTGCCTCGCTGGCGGTGGTCTACGGCGCCGTCTTTCTCGACTTTCTCGGCTTCGGCATCCTGCTGCCGTTCCTGCCCTACTTCGCCCGCACGCTCAACGCGTCGGGCTTCGATCTCGGCCTGCTCTTCACGGCGTATGCCGCCGCACAGATGCTCGGCGCGGCGGTGCTCGGGCGCGTGTCGGATCGCATCGGACGGCGGCCGATCCTGCTGCTCAGCCTGTTCGGCGCCACCACCGGCATGGTGCTCACCGGCCTGGCGAACACCCTCGTCATGCTGATCGCCGCGCGCGGCTTCGCCGGCCTCTTCGGCGGCAGCATCGTCACCGCGCAGGCCTACATCGCCGACGTCACGCCGGCGGCGCAGCGGGCGCGCGCGATGGGCTTCTTGGGCGCCTCGATCGGCGCCGGCTTCACAATCGGCCCGGCGCTCGGCGCAGGGCTCGGCGCGGCCGGCGGCACCTTCACCGCCGCCGCCTTCTGCGCCGCGGGCCTCGGCGCCCTCAACCTGATCTTCGCGTTCGTGCGCCTGCGCGAGCCCGCCCAGCGCCAGCGACACAGCGACACCGGCCTCGCCGCCAACCTGCGCGACGCGCTGCGCGACGGCGCGCTGCTGCGGGTGCTGGTGGCCACGTTCTGCACCGCGTTTGCCTTCATCGGCTTCGAAACCGCGCTGGCGTTCTTTCTGCAAGACCGCTACGGCTTCGGCAGCGCCCAGTTCGGCGGCGTGCTCGGCGTACTCGGCCTGCTGCTGATCCTCGTCCAGGGCGGTCTGATCGGCCCCACCGTCCGCCGGCTGCGCGTCGTGCCGGTGGCGAGCGGCGGCGCGGCCCTGCTCGGACTCGGACTCGTCGGCCTGCCTTTGGGCGGCGGCCTGATCGGCGCCTTCCTGGCTCTGGCGCTGGTCGCCATCGGCCGCGGCTTCAGCCAGCCGACCCTGATCACCCTCGTCTCACTGACCGCGCCCGCGGCGCGCCAAGGCGCGTTCCTCGGCGTCGCCCAGTCGGTGTCGGCCGCCGCCCGCGCCACCAGCCCGCTGCTCGCCGGCCTGCTCTACGACCTGCGCGAAGGCGCGCCGTTCTGGATTGGCGGCGTCTTCGCGCTGCTCGCCGCGCTGGTGATCGCGTCGCTGCCCCGCGACGCCGCCACCGATCGGCGCGCATCGGACGCGCCGCCGGCCGCCGACGCACCGGCCTGAATCGCGCGGCGCTTCGCGGGCGCGGCGTTTCGAGGGCATAAAAAAAACGCCACGGTCGGGGTACCGCGACGCTCGAACCACGAGAAGGAATTTATTTATAGCAAAGTGCAAATTAGTTAGCAAGCCCCAGCGCCAAAAAATCTCGCAGCCCGGAGCGTGTAAGCTCAGCATCATGACGGCCGATCGATCCCCGACCGCGGCATCCGCCGCCCCGCGCGCGACCGCTCCGACGGCGGACGGCGGCCCGCACGACCGCCTGGGCCGGCCGCTGCGCGATCTGCGGCTATCGGTCACGGATCGCTGTTCGTTCCGCTGCGATGGTTGCATGCCCAAGGGGCGACGCTACGCGTTCGCCCCGCGCGCCGATCTGCTGCGCTTCGAGGAGCTGGTGCGGATCACCCGCGTCGCCTGCACGCTCGGCGTGCGCACGGTGCGCATCACCGGCGGTGAACCGCTGCTGCGGCGCGATCTGCCGACGCTGGTCGAGGCGCTCTCAGGCCTCGGCACGCTCGACGATCTCGCCCTGACTACCAACGGTCAGCGCCTGGCCGATGCCGCGCCGGCCCTTGCCGATGCCGGCCTGCAGCGGGTCACGATCAGCCTGCACAGCCTCGATCCGGCGCGCTTTTCCGACATCAGCGGGGTCGGCGCGTCGCTCGACGACGTGCTCGCCGGCGTGCGCGTCGCCGCGGCCCGTGGCCTGCGGCCGGTGAAGCTCAACATGGTCGTGATGAAAGACGTCAACGAGGACGACATCGTGCCGCTCGCGCGCTTCGCCCGCAACCACGGCCACGTCGCCCGCTACATCGAATACATGGACGTCGGCACGGTCAACGCGTGGGATCAGGCGCGGGTCGTGCCAGCGCGCGAGATCGTCGCCCGCATCGACCGCGTCTGGCCGCTCGAGGCGATCGCCGGCGATCGGCCTGACGGTACCGCCCAGCGCTATCGCTTCCGCGACGGCGGTGGCGAGATCGGCGTGATCCCGTCGGTGACCGCGCCGTTCTGCGGCAGCTGCACGCGGCTGCGGGTGTCGTCACAGGGGCAGCTCTACACCTGCCTCTTCGGACGCGCGGGCGTCGATCTGCGCACCCCGCTGCGCGACGGCATCGATGACGATCAGCTGCGCGGTCTGCTGGCCAACCGCTGGCGCCAGCGCGACGACCGCTACTCCGAGCAGCGCACGGCCGATCTCGAAGCGGGCCGCTTCGTCCCCCAAACCAAGGTCGAGATGTTCCGCATCGGCGGCTGACGCCCGCTTCCCGTGCCGCAATGAACGACGACAACGCCCAAACCGATCTGTCGCCCGGCGCCGCGACCACCCATCCGACCCTGGCGCGGGTGCTGGTGGTCGACGACAACGAGATGAACCGCGACATGCTCTCGCGGCGCCTGCGGCGCAGCGGCTTCACCGTGCTCGAAGCCGACGACGGCGAGCCGGCGCTCGCGGTCGCGATGCGCGAACCGATCGACCTGATCGTGCTCGACGTCATGATGCCGGGCATGGACGGCCTGAGCGTGCTGCGCACGCTGCGCCGGATTCACCCGCCCGAGCAGCTGCCGGTGATCATGGCCACCGCCAAAGGGGAGAGCAGCGACATCGTCGAGGCGCTCGAGCTCGGCGCCAACGACCACGTCACCAAGCCAATCGACTTCCAGGTGCTCCTGGCGCGCATCCACGCCCAGCTGCGCATGCGTCGGCCGGCCGGCGCCGGCAGCGGCGCAGCGCGCGACGACGCGGCGCCGGTCGCGACCGGCGCGGCCGCATCGGGCACGCTGCTCGCCGAGCGCTACACGCTCGAGACCCAGATCGGCCACGGCAGCTTCGGCGTGGTCTGGCGCGCACGCCACCGCGATCTCGATCGGCCGGTGGCGATCAAGCTGATGCACACCGGCCTGACCAGCGACGAGCGTGCGCTCGAGCGCTTCCGGCGCGAGGGCCACGCGGCCAGCCGCATCGACCATCCCAACGCCGTCCAGATCTTCGACTTCGGCGTCGGCGGCGACGGCACCGCCTATCTGGTGATGGAGCTGCTGCGCGGTCATTCACTGCAGCACGAGCTGATCGACCACGGCGCGCTTCCGCTGCGGCGCTGCATGGCGCTGATGCTGCCGATCTGCGACGCCCTCGCCGCCGCGCACGGCCAGGGCCTGGTGCATCGCGACATCAAGCCCGAGAACATCTTCCTGCACGAGAACGAGCACGGCACCGAGGTGGTCAAAGTGCTCGATTTCGGCATCGCCAAGGCCCTCGGCGGCGCGATCACCGCCGCCAACCTGACCAGCGAAGGCGCGGTGCTCGGCACCCCCGCCTACATGTCGCCCGAGCGCCTGCGCGGCGAGCCCTACGACGGCCGCGCCGACGTCTACAGCCTCGGCCTGATGCTCTATCAGATGCTGACCGGTCAGCGCGCGTTCTCGGTCGAGGACGGCGATCCGATGGCGCTGGCGATCAAGCAGCTGTCGGATCCGATGCCGCGCGTCGATGCGCTGCACGCGGACATACCGGCGGCGGTCGACGATCTGCTGCAGAGCGCGGCCGCCAAAGCACCCGTCGAGCGTCCCGACGTGCGCACCTTCGCAGCGCGTCTGGCGGCGCTCGCCGACGCGCTGCCGAGCGACGCGCTCGACGCCACGTTCGAGCCGCTGGCCGCGGCCGCGTCGACCGCCGCGTCGACCGCGCCGAGCTTCGCGCCCTACGCGCCCACCCTGGCCACGCCCGGCGTGACCGAGCCCGAGGCCCGAGCCGCCGCCGCGCCGGCGACCCGGGTGCTGCCGTCGGCCGCTGCGCCGTCCGAGACCCTCGACGCCGGCGCGGGTGACGCTGCCCCCGCGGCCGATCCGCCCGCGACGCAGGCGGCGCCGGCAGGCGGCCTGCGCGGCTGGCTGCGCCGACTCCTCAGCCGGTCCTGAGGCGATCCGGCATGAGCCTGCGCCGTCGCCTGCTGCTGACGCTGATCGTCGTCTTCAGCCTCTTCGCCCTCAACCTCGTCGTTTCCCTCTGGGGAAGCGCCGCCCGCGGCGCGCGCTTCGACGCCCTGCGGCGCGCGATCCACCGCCAGGCGCAGGTGCTGCAGGTCGATCAGGCGCTGCGCGCCCGCCGTCAGGAAGTGCGGGTGATGACCTCGCTCGCCATCGCCAATCCCGACGCGGCGGCGCTCGACGCCGATCAGGCGGCGCAGCTGCGCGGCCAGCTCGACGAGCTCGACGCGCTCGCGGCCGCGCTCTCGACCAACGGCGAGGACACCGAAGACGCGCTCGCGCTCGGCCAGCTGCGCGACGCCGTGCGCGCGGCAACCGCCGGCTGGCGCGCGACCTACGACCGCCTGCAGTCGGACGCCGGGTCCGACGCGGTGGATCGCACCGACGCGGCGCCGTCCGGCGAGGCGGATGACGAAGCGCCGCGCACCGCCGGCGACGTGCTCACGGCGCTGGCGGCGCGCCTCGAGATCGAGCGCGCGCGCGTGCAGTCGAACACCCAGCGGCACAGCGAGGTCAGCGAGCTGGTCGATCGCGTGACCACGCTGCTCTTCATCGTGTCGCTGGTCCTCGCGCTGCTGCTAACGATCGGCATCTCGACCCGCATTGGCCGCGGCATCGTGCTGCTGCGCCGGGGCGCGGCGCAGTTCGGCGCCGGCAACCTTCAGCACCGCATCCCGGTCGAGCGCAACGACGAATTCGGCCAGGTGTCGAGCGCGTTCAACAACACCGCGCTGCGCCTGCTCGAGGTGCGCGCCGCGCTCGAGCAGGCGCGCGCCGACGCCGAGCGCGCCAGCCGCGCCAAGAGCACCTTCCTGGCCAACATGAGCCACGAGCTGCGCACGCCGCTCAACGCGATTCTCGGCTACGGCGAAATGCTGCAGGAGGAAGCGAGCGAGCTGCCGGCGAACCTGCGGCCGCGCTTCGCCCCGGATCTCGACAAGATCCTCACCGCCGGCCGCCATCTGCTGACGCTGATCAACGACATCCTCGATCTGTCGAAGATCGAGGCCGGCAAGACCGAGCTGCACGTCACCACGTTCGCCGTCGACCCGCTGCTCGACGAGGTCGGCGGCCTGATCCAGCCGCTGGTGGCGCGCAACGGCAACCGCCTGATCGACGACCGCGGCGGCGACGCATCGACGCCGCTCGGCCAGATGCACGGCGACGAGACCAAGCTGCGTCAGATGCTCTTCAACCTGCTGAGCAACGCGGCGAAGTTCACCGAGGACGGCACGATCACGCTGCACGTGCGCCGCCAGTCGGACGCCGACGGTGCGCCGAGCCTGGTCTTCTCGGTCGCCGACACCGGCATCGGCATGGACGACGCGCAGCTGGCGCGCGTGTTCGACGCCTTCACCCAGGCCGGCAGCGACACCGCCGCGCGCTACGGCGGCACCGGCCTCGGCCTGGCGATCACCCGCCACTTCTGCGATCTGATGGACGGCCAGCTCGACGCCAGCAGCCGCCCCGGCCGCGGCAGCACCTTCACGCTCACCGTGCCGGCGCGCGCGGCGGGCGAGAACGCCGCGTAACGCAACCTACATTTTTCAAAAAACCTGGTCTTGAGCTTTGGGATTTCCCGTCCTGCAACCGTTTAGTCAAGTAGGACATCTTCATTCTCTGGGAGAACCCATGCGACCGAATGCCCTTCTGCTGTCGTCCCTCCTCGCCGCGCTGCTGGCGCTCGCCGCCGCGTCATCGGCCGCGGCCGGCGAGGTTCCGCAGCATCCCAATCCCTTCAAGAACCTGCCTCAGCACGTGCTCGACGAACTCGCCGCCGGTGGCGAGGTAACGATCGACCACACCTATGAGCACGGCGTCCGTACGACGTCGAAATACCGCGGCGCCAACTGGTATCTGCTCGACCGCACGGTCGACCGTTCCGGCGTCGTCCTGTCAGAGCGCGGTGCTGCTGGCCTGGAGATCGCATACGAGTACGATCAGCTCCATCGCGTGACGGCCGTGAAGCCCAGCGCGGCCCACGGCGGCGCGTGGGTGCAGATCCGGCATTCGATCGTCTCGACCGGGCCGAAGATGGAGCTTTTCTACCGCCAGAACGGCTCGATGACCGCGACGCCCATGGCGTTTTATCTTCCCGCCGGTGAAGCCGCCGTCGTCGTAGTGTTTTCAACTACCTCCCAGCCCTCGCGCTTCTGGCGGCGGACCTAGTCGATGCCTGCCTCAAGCTGGGCGTCGAGCGAG
>JBCCOR010000046.1:0-13600 GCA_039025295.1 Acidobacteriota bacterium | reverse complement strand
GGGCGACGACGCGCGCCGCGCCGCGTCGCCCGGCGCCGCCGCGCTCGGGCTTAACTTCAGCGCCGCGAGCCCGCGCTGCGTGCCCGCGTCGCGCGCGTGGGCTTTCGCTTGGGGGGTGCGCGCGGCGCACGGCGACGCGGTCGCGATCGTGGCGGTGGTCGATGTCGCGATCGCGGTCGACGCGCTGGCTGCGATCGACGCGGCGATCGCCTTCGACCGCGTCCAGCTGCATCCGATGTCCGCCGACGCGCGCATGCCCGACGACGCGCGCCGCGCGGCGCTCGCGCCCTGGTCGGCGCGGACGATCCGCGTCGCCAAGGTGCCGCCCACCGGCCTGACGTCGGCCGACGCCGCGTCGCTGCGCGCGCTCGCGCAGGACGCCTGGGGCTTCGTGCTCGACGTCCAACATCCGTCGGGCGCCGGCGGCACCGGCCAGCGCTGGGACGCATCGTCGCTGCGCCGATTCGATCCGTCGCTGGTCGACGGCGCCGGCCGCGTGCTGGGTCGTCCGACCTTCGTCGCCGGCGGCATCCGGCCCGAGAACGTCGCCGCGCTGATCCACACCGTCCGTCCCTGGGGCATCGATTTGGCGTCGGGCGTCGAATCTTCTCCAGGACACCACGATCCCGAACGCCTTGCCCGTCTCTTCGCCGCCATCGCCGCCGTTTCGGCGTCGCCCGGCGCGCGAGGAGTCGCCTGATCCGCCCGACCGTTCTCTAAGGAGGCTCACCATGGCTCGACTTCAGCCTCGCCCGGACGCCACCGGCCACTTCGGCCCGTACGGCGGCCGCTTTGTGCCGGAGACCCTGATGGCGCCGCTGGCCGATCTGGCCCGCGACTACGATCGTCTGCGCGCCAACCGCGCATTTCGCAAGCGACTGACGTCGCTCTTGGCCGACTACGCCGGCCGTCCGACGCCGCTGTACTTCGCCGAGCGCTGGAGCCAGGCGCTCGGCGGCGCCCGCATCTACCTCAAGCGTGAGGATCTGCTGCACACCGGCGCGCACAAGCTCAACAACGCCATCGGCCAGGCGCTGCTCGCCAAGACGCTGGGCAAGAAGCGGGTGGTGGCCGAGACCGGCGCCGGCCAGCACGGCGTGGCGACCGCCACCGCGGCGGCGCTCCTCGGCCTCGAATGCGTGGTCTACATGGGCGAGGAAGACACCGTCCGCCAGCGGCTCAACGTCGCCCGCATGCGGCTTCTGGGCGCCGAAGTGGTGCCGGTCGACTCGGGCAGCCGCACGCTCAAAGACGCGATCAACGAGGCGATGCGCGACTGGGTGCGCACGGTCGGCGACACGCACTACATCCTCGGCTCGGTGCTCGGCCCGGATCCGTTCCCGCGCATGGTGCGCGACTTCCATCGCGTGATCGGCGACGAGGCCCGGCGCCAGATGAAGGACCAGACCGGCCGCGCCGCGCCCGACGTCGCGATCGCGTGCGTCGGCGGCGGCAGCAACGCGATCGGCCTGTTCACCGCTTTCCTCGGCGATCGGCGCACGCGCCTGATCGGCGTCGAGGCCGGCGGCACCGGCACGGGACCGGGCGAGCACGCGGCGCGCTTCGACGGCGGTGGCGCGCTCGGCGTTTTGCACGGCACGCGCACGCTCGTGCTGCAGGATCGCGATGGCCAGGTGACGGGCACGCACTCGGTGTCGGCCGGTCTCGACTATCCGGCGGTCGGGCCCGAGCACGCCCAGCTGCACGACGAGGGCCGCACCGAGTACGTGCGCGCGAGCGACGCCGAGGCGATCGACGCCTTCCATCAGCTGTCGCGCACCGAGGGCATTCTGCCGGCGCTCGAAACCGCGCACGCGCTGGCGCACGTTGCCAAGATCGCGCCCAACTACGGCAAGAAGCACGTGATCCTGGTCAATCTCTCCGGCCGCGGCGACAAGGACGTCGAGTCGGTGATCGCCTACGAACAGGCGCACGGCGGCGAGCGGGTCGAGAGCGAGGACGCCCTCGGCCTGCACCCGGCGATGCGCAAATGGGCGAATATCCAGGGCGACGGCGAGGCGCAGGCCTGATGGGCGCGCTCGACGACACGTTCGTCAACTGCCGGGCGGCCGGGCGCCCGGCGTTCATCGCCTACCTCACGGCCGGCGATCCGGATCTCGAGACGACGGCGCGTCTGCTGCCGGCGCTGGTCGCGGGCGGCGCCGACATCATCGAGCTCGGCGTGCCGTTCAGCGATCCGATCGCCGATGGCCCGGTCAACCAGCGCGCCGCGGTGCGCGCGCTGGACGCGGGCACCACGCTCGACGGCATCCTCGACCTGGTGGCGCGCCAGCGCGACGAGCTGGGCGTGCCGATCGTGCTCTTCACCTACTACAACCCGATCCACGCGCGCGGCGTCGAGACCTTCGCCGAGCAGGCGTCGGCGAGCGGCGTCGACGGCGTGCTGTGCCTCGATCGTCCGCCCGACGAGGTCGACGGGTCGTTCATCCCGACGCTGCACAAGCACGGTCTCGACACGATCTTCCTGCTCGCGCCGACCAGCACCAAAGAGCGCGTGCGCAAAATCGCCGAGGCGTCGAGCGGTTTCGTCTACTACGTCGCGCGCACCGGCGTGACCGGCGCTGGCACCGAGATCGACAAGCCGCTGCTGCGGCGGGTGCGCCAGCTGCGGCGCAAGCTCAAGCAGCCCCTCGCGGTCGGTTTCGGCCTCGGCACGCCCGAGCGGGTGCGCGCGCTGGCGCCGGCGGTCGACGGCGTAGTGGTCGGCAGCGCGCTGGTCGAGCTGGTCGAGCAGCACGCGACGGACGACGATCTGACCGATCAGCTCGAGGCCAAGGTGCGCACCCTCACGGGCGCGCTGCGGAACTGAGATGACGGAGACGTTGCGATGGTCAGGAGCGTGGCCATGACGGCGCACGACGGCGATGCGCCGCTGCGCATCGCGCTCGTGCAGCAGGCGGTCGGCGCGGACCGCGCGGCCAACCTGGCGCGCGCGCTCGACGCGATCGACGCGGCCGCCGACGCGGGCGCGCGCCTGGTGGTGTTCCCTGAGCTGGCGATCGATCGCTTCTTCCCGGCGGTGCGCCATCCCGACCGCGCCGAGGTCGCCGACCGGGCCGAGCCGATTCCCGGTCCGATCACCGAGGCGATCGCCGCGCGCGCCGGCGCCAACGGCGTGGTGGTGGTGTTCAACCAATACGAGCGCGGCCCGGACGGGCGGATGTTCGACACCTCGCCGGTCTTCGACGCCGACGGCACCTTGCTGGGCGTGACGCGGATGGTGCACATCGTCGACATGGACGATTTCCACGAGACCGACGTCTACGATCCGGGCGACGCGCTCGGGTGCACCGTGCCGTTCGACGCGGCGGATGGCGCCGACGGCGAGATCTACCGTCCGCCGGTCTACCGCACGGCGGTTGGCACGATCGGCGTCGCGATTTGCTACGACCGTCACTTTCCCGAATACCTGCGCGCGCTCGCGCTGGCCGGCGCCGATCTGGTGCTGGTGCCGCAGGCGGGCGCGCTCGGCGAGTGGCCCGAGGGCATGTTCGAGGCCGAAATGCGGGTGTCGGCCTTCCACAACGGCGTGTTCGTCGCGCTGTGCAACCGCGTCGGCGTCGAGGACGCGCTGACCTTCGCCGGCGGCAGCTTCGTCAGCGATCCCGAGGGACGCATCGTGGCGCGCGGCGCCGAGATGGCCGACGATCTGGTGATTGCCGATCTCGATCTGCATCTGGCGCGCACCTCGACCGCGCGGCGTCTCTTCCTGCGCGATCGGCGTCCCGATCTCTACCGCGGCTGGCTGACGCCACCGTCGCGCTGAGGCGCGGCACCCGGTCGAACGCCCTCGAAGCGCTGGACACGCTTCGAGGGCGTCGGCATGCCGGTCGGCATCGTGGCGCTCAGTCGTCGGCGAAGATGCCGTCGTGGGATGGATCCGATCAGGAAGTGCGGACGGCGTCATAAACTAGGTTGCCAACCACGCAACAACCGAGGAGCCCGCCATGGCGTCGAGTCCCGAATATCTGATCTGCCTCAGCTGCGAGACCCCGTGTTACACCTTCGAATGGGCCGATGGCAAGCTGACCGAGGTGATCTGCGAGGTGTGCGGCGAGGACAATCTCGACGCGTTCGCCAGCGAGGAAGACTTCGAGGCGATGATCAGCGATCCGTCGCACGGCGGCGGCGGGCACTGACCCGCGCGCCGCGTCGTTCGCAGCCTAGTGGCCGGAGGCGTCCGCGCCGTCCGGCTCGGTGGCGCGCTCGGCGTCGATGCGCTTCTTGAGGTAGGTCCAGCTGGTCTCGTTCGGCCGCTCGTCGTCGAGCGGCGGCGGCGCGTCGAAGCCCGGGTACGCGCGCGCGACCTCGTCGCGCAGCACCTTGGGCAGCTCGTCCCACGTCCGCACGCGCTTGCCCGCGCCGCTGAAGATCATCCAGCCGGCGCGATCACCCATCTGCATCCACGGCAGCCAGCGCGACATGCGCGCCCAGCCGACGAAGGTGTCGTCGAGGCCGTCGGTCGTCGGATCGACCAGCTCGTCGGCGTCGAAGAAGAAGCTGAACATCTCCATCGCATGGTACGTGCCGCCAACGTAGGGCTGGTAGGGACCGCCCAGCGGGTTTTCGTAGAAGAGCGGCACCTGGAAGCTGAACCAGCCCTTGCCCTCGTGGATCGTCGCCCCGAGCCGGAAGTCGCCGCGCGAACTACGCGCGTACAAACCGCGCATGTTGACCGGATCGTTGGCGACGTGGATGACGTCGTGGGTCTGATCGGTCCACGGGTTGGTCCACGTCCGCATCACCTCGCCGGTCGCCGGATCGAGATAGAGCAGGATTTCCTTCGACACCATCTTGTAGCCGTAGCCGCGGGTGCCGTCGGGATCGTCGAGGGTGACGCAGGCGCGGATGTTGTAGCCCTCGTAGTCGAAGAGCAGGCGGTCGCGCTCGCCCGCCACGCGGCTGTAGGCGCTGCCGTTCCAGGTGTAGATCGCCGGCTTGCCGTCGGTCAGATGGCACTGCAGCTTGCGCAGCGCGCGGACGTTGTCGTCGGGGCTGTTGGTGAGGTCGAGCGGGCGCGCGCCCTCTGCGGCGTCGGCGGATGCGGCCGCGACGGGCAGCAGGGTGATGATCAGCGCGAGGGCGAGCGCGACCACGAGGATGCGCGGGCGCTGGGACAGGCGAACGGGGAACGAGCGTGCAGGCATGGTCATCTCCAGAGGCGAAAGGGAATCGTGACGCCGTGCATCGTACGCGATGTCGTCGCCCACGCCCAGCTGCCGCGCGTCGAATCCGCTAGCATGGGGAGCCCGCCTGCGCCGTCCATTCGTCGTGCGGCCTTCGATTCACGTACTGAGCGTCCCATGCACGATCACGATTTGACCCTCGATCTTCCGCTTGAACGTCATACCCTCGACAACGGCCTGCGCGTCGTCTTACACAGCGATCGCGCGCTGCCGCTGATCTGCGTCAATCTCTGGTACCACGTCGGCTCGAAGCACGAGCGGCCGGGCATGACCGGATTCGCCCATCTCTTCGAGCATCTGCTCTTCGAAGGCTCCGCCCACGTGGGCCCGAACGAGCACTTCCGCCACGTGCAGCGCGCGGGCGGCAACGCCAACGGCTCGACCTGGTACGACCGCACCAACTACTACGAGACGCTGCCGTCGAATCAGCTCGATCTCGGCCTGTGGCTCGAGTCCGATCGGCTCGGCTTCTTCCTGCCGGCGATCAGCCAGCACAAGCTCGACATGCAGCGCGAGGTGGTGATCAACGAGCGCCGTCAGCGCGTCGACAACCAGCCCTACGGCCGCGCGATCGAAGTGCTCTACGAAACCCTGCTGCCCGAGGCGCATCCCTACCGCTGGCCGGTGATCGGCTACGTCGAGGACATCGAGCGCGCGACCCTCGATCAGGTGCGCACGTTCTTCCAAACCCACTACGTGCCGAACAACGCCGTGCTGACGGTGGCGGGCGATCTCGACGGCGCGGGTGGGGCGGCTCGGGTGCTCGACCGGATCGCACATTTCTTCGGCGAGATTCCGCCGGGCGCGCCGCCGCCGCCGCCGCCGGTGCCGTTCGTTCAGCTGGACGCGGCGCGGCGGGTCGAGCTGCCCGACCGCGTCCAGCTGCCGCGCGTCTACGTCGGTGCGACCATGCCCGCCTACGGCGACGACGCCTGGTACGCGGGCGATCTGCTCAGCACCGCGCTGACCAGCGGCAAGACGAGTCCGCTCTACGTCGATCTGGTCTACGAGCGCCAGCTGGCGCAGGACGTCGTCTGCTACGTGCTGCCGCTCGAGGAGCAGTCGACGTTCACCATGATCGCCACCTGCCGCCCGGGCGTCGAGGCGGCCGCGCTCGAGTCGGCGCTGCACGCGCATCTCGACCGCGCCGCGGCGTCGCCGCCGGCCGACGCCGATCTCGAGCGCTCGCAGAACCAGAACCTGATGATGCACTTCCGCGCGCTGCAGAACCTCGATCACCGCGCCGACGCGCTTTCGCGCGCGACGACGTTCTTCGACGATCCGCACCGCGTCGCGACCGAGGCGCAGCGCCTGCAGCGCCTCGGCGGCGACGACGTGACCGCGTTCGCCGCGGCGTATCTGCGCCCCGAACAGCGCGCGACGGTGGTGGTCGTGCCGCAGGAGGCCGCCTGATGGGCGCCCCGACCGCACCGCTCGACCGCAGCGTGCCGCCGACCCTGGCGGCGCCGATGCCCTACGCCCTGCCGTCGTTCCATCGGGCGACGCTGTCGAACGGCATGCAGATGCTGGTGCTGCCGGTGGCGCGCGTGCCGCTCTTGATGCTCGAGGTGATGAGCCACGCCGGTGCCGACGTCGACGCGCGCGCGCAGGCCGGGCGCGCCAGCCTCGCCACCGCGCTGCTCGACGAAGGCACCGAAAGCCGCAGCGCGCTCGAAATCGCCGCCGTCGCCGAGCGCCTCGGTGGTTTCGTCGGCACCGGGCTCGACTGGGACATCGCCCTGGTGCGCACGGTGCTGCTCGCGCGTCATCTCGACCGCGGCATGGATCTGCTGGCCGAGATCGTGCGCACGCCCACGTTTCCCGACGACGAGATCGAGCGCCAGCGCCAGCAGCGGCTGGGCGAGCTGCTGCGCCGCCGCGATCAGCCGCAGCTGCTGGCCCGGCTGGCGCTGATGCAGGCGCTGTATCCGTCTGATCATCCGTACCACGGTTCGGTCCTGGGCACGCCGACGACGGTCGAGACGCTCGATCGCGCGGTGCTGCGCAGCCACTACGCGAACCACATCGCCTCGCCGGCGAACGCGGTGCTGCTGGCGGTGGGCGATATCGCACCGGAGGCTGCGATCGCCGCCGCCGAGCGCGGCTTCGGCGATTGGCAGCCGTCGGCCGACGCGCGGCCGCCGCAGCCGCCGCCGCCGATGCCGAAGGCCAGCCCGCGCCGGGTGATCGTCGTCGATCGTCCCGGCGCGCCGCAAACCCAGCTCTTCCTCGGCCAGATCGGCGTCGCGCGCAGCGCGGCAACCGCCGCGGATCATCCGGCGCGGGTGCTGATGAACGGCCTGCTCGGCGGTTTGTTCACCAGCCGCATCAACCTCAACCTGCGCGAGCAGCGGGGCTATACCTACGGCGCCAGCAGCGCGTTCGCCCAGCGGCGCGGCCCGGGGCCGTTCACGGTCGGCGCGGCGCTGACCACGGAGAACACCGGCGACGCGATCGAGCAGGTGCTGCACGAGATCACCCGCATGCGTGAGACGCCGGTGTCCGCGGACGAGCTCGAGGAGGCGCGGCGCTATCTGGTGGGTTCGTTTCCGCACACCGTGCAGCGCCTCGACGGCCTGCGCGGGCGCCTCGCCGCGCTCGTCGCCTACGGCCTGCCCGACGACTACTACGACACCTATCCGGCCTGCATCCTCGATCTCGACGCCGAGACGGTGCGCGCCGCGACGCGGACGCACGTCGAGCCCGAGGCGCTGACGATCGTCGCCGCCGGTCCGGCGGCGCTGCTCACGCCGCAGCTGGCGTCGTTCGGGGACGTCGAGGTGTGGGACGCCGCGCGCGCGGTCGATCCGCTGGCTGCCGGCGACGCGCGCGCCTAGCCGCGCCGCCGGGCGCGCGGCTGCCGGCGGCGCCGTCGCTCAGGACGGCCGGGTATACCGGAAGAGTCCCTGCAGCCGCTGGGAGGGCATTTCCTCCGTGCGCGGCTGGGCGGGCATTTCGTGCAGCAGGCCGGTGAAGTCGTTGAACACGCCGTCGAGGTTGAGGCTGTCCTCGGGCGGCGGCGTGTAGTAGGGCTCGGCGCCTTCGTCCGCGCCGCTCGCGGCGGCGGCGGCGTGGAAACCGTAGCTGGGCTGGGCGAAGAACGGATGGCTGGCGTAGCCGCCGTTGCCGCCGCCCTGCGACGAGTCGCCGGCGCTGCCGTCGCGGCTCTGCTTGAGGACGTTGATGCCGGCGTCGGTCGAACCGCGGCTGGCTGCCGCGAGATCGCCCGCGCGTCGGGGGCCGTCTTCGAACGCGCTGGTTCGGTGTTCCTGGATCATGGCGAAGCGACTCATGACGACCTACAGCTGCAGAATGTTCATGAGTTTGCGCACCATCGGCCGGCCCGAGAGCGACTCCATCACCAGCTCGGGACTCTGCTGAAGCAGGTTGCGCACGGGATCCTTGGGCGGCGTTTCGTCGCGGAACGGCGGCTCCTCGGTGATCAGCACCCGATGGCCGGCCGGACCGTGGAAGGTCAGCGTGCGCGGGGTCGTCGAGGGCAGCGCCCCGAACACCGCCTGCGGCTCGCTCGACAGGCGCAGCCGCTCGCCGTGGGCGAGCGCGGCGAGGCCGGCGCGATGATCCGCGGACGCCACCATGTGGTTGTCCTGCAGCGTGACGTAGCCGTCCTGCACGAGCACGGTGAGCAGGCTCTTGGCGTGCGGCAGCAGCGTCGGCATGTGATGGCGCAGGGCCTGGACCATCGCGTCGAGCGGCACCGGACTGTTGAAGCCGGCCTGGGCGGTGTGCCAGGTCACCACCATCACCCGCGCCAGCGGCGACGGCATGAAGGCGCGCGCCCGGTTGGGGACGTCGGGATTGCCGATCAGGCTGAACAGCAGATGCGACAGCTCGATCAGCGCGACCGCCGGCTTGACGTGCACTTGGCCGCGATCGATCGCGCCCGAAGCGGCGTAGCCGTTGCCCAGGTAGTAGCGGACCGTCGAGGTCTGGGCCTCGGCCGACTCGAGCGAAATCGTCAGGATCGTTTCCGGCTGCGCCATCAGCCGCAGGCCGTGGAGCATCGGATACGACTCGGTGATGTGGGCGGTGGATCCCAGCTCGGAGTAGTCGTCGACGTCGCCGTAGGGAATGTAGCGCTGCACCAGGGCGGCGATCGGACTGCTCGGCTCGATGTTGAGCAGGCCCGCTTCGCTGAGCCAGCCGACGTCGTGCTGGCTGAGCCGCATGGGCGCCGGTGCCGCGATCGACGCAGGCGCCGGTGCGGGCCCGGACGGCAACGGGGGAGACGATGGGGGCGGCGCCGCGGGCGTCTGAGCGGACGCGAGCGACGTTTGGCCATTGAGCGACATAATGTTTTCCTGCAGTCTGCTGACGCGCCGCGCTGCGAACAGGTCGCATGCGTCGCGTCACAAGAAGTTACGACACGAATATACGAGATGAGCCTGTGGCTACGCGTAGATTTCTTGCAAGAAGCACGCCGACTCGAGGCAGCGCGTGAAGTGCCCGCAAATGCACCAGGATGGGCCGATTGCCTGCTCTTCGAATAGGGAAGCGGTAGATTGCTTCGGGGAGCAATTCCCTGAATCGCGCGTTCAGGGCCTCAGGCCCAGATCTCCATGCGCAGGCCGTGCGCGTCGGTCGCCGGCGTCAGCGCGCTGCGCTGCTGCGCCGCGAAGCGCTGAGGGACGTCGGGCACGAACAGGCGCAAGACACCGGCGTCCGCGTCGCGACGGCGCGCGATGCGCGCCGCGCTCCAGGCCGCGGCGAAGGCGTCGATCAGGTCATCGGCCTTGACCGCGCCGTAGGTGAATGGGCTGGCTGCGACCGCGCGCTTGCGCAGATCGGTGAGCAGATCGTCGTCGCCCGCGCTGAGAAGGGCCTCGGGCACGCCGGCGCGCGCACACAGGCGGTCGAGGCGCGCGCGCCGTCCGGACGCGCTCGACTTCTTGTCGCCAGCGAGCTTCTTCGGCGGCGCCTCCGCGTGCGCGTCCATGGTCATGGCGGTGAAGCAGACCTCGGGATGGACCTCGAAGACGTGTTCTTGTTCCGGATCGTTCGCACGCACCCAGGCGTCGACTTCGGCGATCTTGGGCGCGATGTTGAACGCCTGGCTGCTCAGGCTGATCGGATGCGACGGGCTGTTGGCCTGCGAGATGCGTCGGGCTTCCTCGACGGTCGCTGCGCTGCCGTGTTCGCGGACGTAGTCGATCACCGGGCGGATCGGGGCCGGGAACACGCTGCTCGGTGATTTCGCCAGGATGCGCGCGGTCTGGTCGACCGGTCGCCCGCCGGCCCGTGCCTCGTCGAGCAGGCCGATCGGGACGTCGATGCCGACGACGTCGACGTCGCGTTCGTCCAGCTTGCTCATCAGGTCGCTGAACGAACCGGCGACGCAGAAGCGATAGGCCGCGGCGCTGTTGCCCGCGTCGACGGCGAGATCGCGGATCACCGCCACCCAGCCGCCGTTGAAGCCATCGACGCCCGCGACGCGGGATGTTGCGCTCATCGCGCGTCGGTTTCGGGCGTCGCGATCACCGGCGCGGCGTTCGCGACGGCCGCGTCGGCCAGCAGGAAGCGGCGCAGGTCCTCGGCCGAGCGGTCCGGGGCTTCGAGCATCGGCATGTGGCCGATGCCGTCGTAGCGCACGAGGGTCGCGTCGGGCAGGTCCGCGGCGAAGTTGTCGGCCGCCGCCGACGGAATCCAGTGGTCCTCGGTGCCCCACATCAGCAGGGTCGGCGTGGTGATCTCGGGGATGCGCAGATGGGCGTCGTCCCAGTCGACGTCGAGGCGCAGGGCGAGCGCGTCGCGGTTGTCGGCGCGCAGCAGCAGGTCGTAGCGCTGGTCGATCATCGCGTCGGTGATGATGCGGTCGTCGGCGATCGCGTCGCGCAGCCCCTGCTCGATCAGGTTGCGCGGCGTGACGTTGCGCAGCAGGCTGCGCAGAAACGGTGCCGATCTCGCCTGCTCCAGGGTGTCGCCGACGTGCTCGGGATAGCCGGCCGCGGCCACCAGCACGAGCCGCCGGACGCGCTCGGGATAGGCGAGCGCGAAGCGCCAAGCGTACCAGCCGCCGAGCGAGTGGCCGAGCAGGTCGATGCGTTCGATATCGAGCGCGTCGAGCGTGTCGCGCAGGAAGCGCAGATGGTTGGCCATGCCGTAGTCGGTCTCGTCGTCGGCGAACGGGCCGGTGAGGCCGAAGCCGGGCAGGTCGAGGCGCACGACGCGGAAGTCGCTCTCGAGGCGATCGACCCAGGGCTCGAAGGTGTGCAGCGAGTCGCCCAGGCCGTGCAGCATCACGATCGGCGGCGTGTCGTGCGCCGACGCGCCCTCGTCGCGCACGTGCACGCGGGCGCTCGGGATCTCGACGAAGGTCGACGCCTCGCTGGCGTAGGTCGGCAGCAGCTGCTCGAGGGACAGATCGCGCGTCCAGTGGACGGAGAGATAGAGGACGTTGATCAGCAGAACGCCCGGCACGGCGAAGATCAGGAAGAGGCGGAGAAAGCTCATCGGTCCGGCGGCCTCAGCGGAAGTAGCGCCAGCCGCGCAGGATGTCGTCTTCTTTCAGCACCACCATGTTGCCCTCGATCTGGTGCGGAATCGCGACCGGCCGGCAGCGCACCTTGTCGTCGAGACCGATGTGCTCGATGCGCGAGGTGGTGTCGCATTTGTTGTCGACCACCCAGCCGTTCTGCACCGTGAAGCCGCGCTTGGTTTTGTAGTGGTTCTCCGACGCATCGAAGGCAACGTGGATCTTGCCCAGCAGGTCGCGTGCGACGAAGAATTTGACCTCCTGGTTGCCGTAGTTGAGAAAGCGGTAGAAGCGTCCTTCGCCGGCCGGCACGTCGGCGACGTCGAGCACGACCATACCGGCGTCGTCGGGGCCGACGCGGATGAAGCGATCGCGCGAGAAGCCGCCGTCGAAGGCGTAGTCGGCCGCCCAAACGGCGCCCGCGAAGAGCAGGATCAGGACCATGGCGTAGCGAATGTTCAGGCGAGACATGAAGGCACCTCCGTCGAGCGCGCCGGCGGGGCGCGCGCTATTCGGCAGCGACGAGCATAGCAAGCGGGACGATGGATCCACGGGTGGGTAGATCGCGGGCTGTACCTGGTGATTCGCACGCGACGCGAGACGGTTTCAGCGCCCACTGGCGCCGCGATCAGCGCGCGGCGGGGTCGCCTGTGCGGTGGACGAGCATCGCGTCGCCGTAGGAGTAGAAGCGGTAGCCGTGTGCGACGGCCTCGCGGTAGGCGTCGAGCACGCGCGCGCGGCCGGCGAGGGCCGATACCAGCATGAGCAGGGTCGAGCGCGGCAGATGGAAATTGGTCAGCAGCACGTCGACGACGCGGAAGCGGAAGCCGGGGGTGATGAACAGGCGGCTCTCGCCCGCGCCGGCCGGCACCGGTCGGTCGTCGGTCGCGCCGTCACCGTCGCCGTTGGCGTCGTCGTTGGCGGCGTGGGTCTGCGCGGCCGCGGTTTCGAGTGCGCGCACCACCGTCGTGCCGACCGCGACGACGCGTCCGCCGCGCGCGCGGGTCGCGGCGATCGCCTCGGCGGTCGCCGGCGGAATGGCGTAGACCTCGGCGTCCATCGCGTGCTCATGCACGAGCGCGGCGGTCACTGGCTTGAACGTGCCGAGACCGACGTGCAGGGTGATCGACGCGCGCGCGATGCCGGCGCCCTCGAGCCGCGCCAGCAGGGCGTCGTCGAAGTGCAGGCCGGCGGTCGGCGCGGCGATCGCGCCCGGGGCGCAGGCATAAACGGTCTGGTAGCGCGCGCGGTCGTCGGCGTCGTCGTCGCGCTTGATGTAGGGCGGCAGCGGCACGCGGCCGAGCCGCTCGAGCCACGGCAGGACGGGCTCGGCGAAGCGCACGCGATGGCGGCCGTCGGCGGCGCGGTTGACGACCCCGGCGCGCAGCACGCCGTGCGGACCGGGATCGCCGTGGGCGTCCTCGCCGAAGACCAGCGCGGTGCCGGGGCGGCAGCGCTTGCCCGGACGCGCCAGCGCGTACCAGGTGCGGGCGCGGTCGATCGGCCCGTCGAGGGGCTCGGCCAGGAGCAGCTCGACCGCACCGCCGCCGGGCAGGCGTCGGCCGTTGAGGCGCGCCGGGATCACGCGCGTGTCGTTGACGACGAGCAGATCGCCGGGCTGCAGAAGGCGCGGCAGATCGGCGACCGTTTGGTCGTGGCGCAGCGGTCGGTCGCCGTCGGGCGGCAGCACGAGCAGGCGGCTCGTGCCGCGCGGCGCGGCGCGCTGGGCGATGGCCTCGGCGGGCAGGTCGAAGTCGAAGTCGTCGGTCAGCATCGGTGCGGTCAGCCGGCGCGTTCGACGTAGCGGCGGATCTGCGCGTCGCAGAGGGCGCGCAGGCCGGCGGCGTCGGCGTCCTGGAACGCGCGGTAGCCCGCGACCAGCCAGTCGAGGGCCTCGTCG
>JBCCOR010000045.1:0-13700 GCA_039025295.1 Acidobacteriota bacterium | reverse complement strand
GGAGGCGGTCGTCGCGCCGCGGATCGCGGCGTCACCGATGCGGACGAAGCCCGCTCAGGGGTTGGCTGCCGCCGGCTCGACCGTGATCGTCACCGTCACCAGGCGCGACGGCGCCGCCGAGGCGGAGTCCTGCGCGTAGTAGGTGAATGTGTCGGTGCCGACGAAGCCCGGGTTCGGCTGGTAGTCGAACGCGCCCCACGGCGTCAGACCGCCGTAGATCAGCGCGCCGATGCCGACCAGCGAGCCGTTCTGCGGCGGCGTCGCCAGGAAGGCGAAGAGATCGAAACCGTTGGTGTTGTCGTTGAACAGCACGCGCGCGTTCTCGAGCACCGTGCCCGCCGTCATGGTGAAGAAATCCTCGGCCACGACCGGCGGCACGTTCTGATCGGTGCCGGCGATCAGCCAGCGCTGCGACAGATCGTCGGCCGCGCGCGGCACCGCCGACACCGTCGATCCGGCCGCGACCGCGTCGGCGCCGATCGCCAGGCCGGTGTGATCGCTCTCGATCTGGACGCTGCCGTCGCCCGCGGGCTGGAAGCGGAAGCGCTGCCAGTCGAGATCGTTGCGCGCGTAGATCGTCGCGTCGGTGCCGTCGGAGCCCGGATCCCAGGTCTCGAGCAGCGAACCGCCGCCGCCGACCAGGGTTTCGAGATTGGACAGCGTGAAGCCCGCCGACGCGCCGATCAGCCAGTCCTGCGCCGGATCGATCGACGCGGTCTCGAGCTGGACGCGGGTGCGGTTGGCCGTCGCCGGCACGTGCAGGACGAGATCGACGTCGGCCAGGTTCGCGATCTGCACCGGACCGACCGCGATCGCGACGGTGGCGATCGTCGATTCATTGCCGGAGTTGGTGGTCGTGTAGCCGAAGATGTCGATGCCGGTGAAGCCCGGCGGCGGCACGTAGTCGAAGGTGCCCCAGGGCGTGATGCCGCCGTAGATCAGGTCGCCGATGCCGGTGAACGAGCCGTGCAACGGGCCGAACGCGCGCTGCGCCAGCGGATCGAAGAAGCCGCCGAGCGAGGCGTAGTCGTTGTTGAGCACGTTGCCCGAGACGACCGCGTCGACCGCGCCGCCGAAGACGTCGTCGACCGCGACCGGACCGCCGTCGCCGACCTCGATCGTGACCGTGCCGATGCGCGACGGGCTGCCGCCGATCGAGCTGACCGTGTAGGTGAAGCGGTCGCGTCCCTTGAAGCCCGGGTTCGGCTGGTAGTCGAACTGTCCCCAGGGCGCGATGCCGTCGTAGATCGCGCCGCCGATGCCGACCAGCGTGCCGTTCTCGGGCGCGGTCTGGAGCAACGCGATGAAGTCGATGGTGGTGGCGGTTTCGTTGCTCAGCACGTTGCCGCTGGCGACGCTGCCGTCGGGCGACGCGACCAGCTCGTCGCGCACCAGCGGCGGATTGGCCTGCGACGGTCCTTTGATCAGCCAGCGCTGGGCGTCGGTGCCGTCGGCGGCGCGCGCGGCGAGATTGCCGCCGTCGGCGCTGAGCAGCCAGCCGGTGTAGTCGGAGACGATCTCGAACGCGCCGCCGTCGACCGGCCGCAGGGTGAAGCGCTGCCACGCCTTGTTGTTGGCGCTGTAGATCGTCGCGTCGGTGCCGGCCGAGCCCGGATCCCAGGTCTCGACGTTAGCGCCGCCGCTGCCGACGCGGCTGCGCAGGTTGATGGCATCACCCGCGTCGATCAGGCCGAAGCGCTGCGACGGATCGTCGAGGGTCGTCGCCAGGCCGACCGAGGTGCGGTTGGCCGCAGCCGGCACCGACAGCGCCAGCGTCGGGTTCGCGACGCTGACGATCTGCACGTCGCCGACGAAGACGTAGACGGTCGCGATCGCGCTGGTCGTCTGACGCTGGGCGCTGCGCAGGCGGTAGGCGAAGACGTCCATGCCGGAGAAGCCCGGCGGCGGCACGTAGACGGCGTCGCCCCACGGGCTGATGCCGCCGTAGTCGAGCGCCTGGCCCTGCAGGCTGCCGTAGAGCGGCGGGGTGACGAGCTCGGGCCGGAAGTCGCCGACCGCGCCGTCGTTGGCCAGCACGTCGAGGGTGAAGGTGCCGTTGGTCGGACCGACGGCGACGTCGTCGACCGGCGTGGCCGCAAAAGTCGCCGCGGCGGCGGTGAGCAGGCAAAAGGCCGTGAGCCAAACCGCAATGCGGCCGGTCTGTGCGCGAGAGATCCAAGTCATCGGGGGGATTCCTCAGGGAAGAATGGGTCGTGCGAAACGTTCGCGTCGATGCGCGGCGGAGGGATCTACCGACCGGTCGGACGTTCCTCGACAACAAAAAAACTGCAGTACGCCGGGTGGGAGAGCGTGCTGCAGTTTTCGGAGGGCGCACCCCGCGCGCGTGCTGCGAAGCGGTGGCGAGCGCCGCATCGCTCGAGGCGTGCGGCAATTGGCATCACTCTATGGCAACGCGGCCCGTTGTCAAGATCTTTGCACGGAAAAATCCGGCAAAATGCTCAACAAGCCCTGAACAATCGTGCGTCAGCGAGACGACCAACGCGCCGTCAGCGCATGGGCCTATGCGCCGTCGCCGCGCGCCTGGCGCATCTCGACGATCTGCTCCACCACCGACGGATCGGCCAGGGTCGAGACGTCGCCGAGCTGGTCGTAGTCCTGCGACGCGATCTTGCGCAGGATGCGGCGCATGATCTTGCCCGAGCGGGTCTTGGGCAGGCCGGGCACGATCTGGATCGCATCGGGCTTGGCGATCGGCCCGATCGCGTGGCGCACCTGCTCCTTGAGCGCGCCGACCAGCTCGCCGTCGGCCTCGGCGGCGGCCTCGGGCGTGACGATCCCGTAGGCGAAGATGCCCTGGCCCTTGATGTCGTGCGGGAAGCCGACCACCGCCGCTTCGGCAACGGCGTCGTGCGCCACCAGCGCCGACTCGATCTCGGCCGTGCCCAGGCGGTGACCTGAGACGTTGAGCACGTCGTCGACGCGGCCGGTGATCCAGTAGTAGCCGTCCTCGTCGCGCCGGCAGCCGTCGCCGGTGAAGTAGAAGCCGGGATAGGCCGAGAAGTAGGTCTCGACGAAGCGCTGATGATCGCCCCAGATCGTGCGCGCCTGGCCCGGCCACGAGCGGCGGATGCAGAGATTGCCCGAGACGTCGTTGCCCGCGATCTCCTGGCCCTCGGCGTCCATCAGCACGGGCTCGATGCCGAAGAGCGGCAGCGTGGCGGAGCCGGGCTTGGTCGGCGTCGCGCCCGGCAGCGGCGCGATCAGGATGCCGCCGGTCTCGGTCTGCCACCAGGTGTCGACCACGGCGCAGCGGCCGTCGCCGACGACGTCGTGGTACCACTCCCAGACGTCGGGATTGATCGGCTCGCCGACCGTGCCGAGCACGCGCAGGCTCGAGCGGTCGTAGCGCTCAACCCAGCCGTTGCCCTCGCGCGCGATCGCGCGGATCGCGGTCGGCGCGGTGTAGAAAACGTCGACGCCGAGATCCTGCACCAGGCGCCAGTAGCGGCCGGCGTCGGGATAGAGCGGCGTCGACTCGAACATCACCGTCGTCGCGCCGTTGGCCAGCGGGCCGTAGATGATGTAGCTGTGGCCGGTGATCCAGCCGACGTCGGCGACGCAGGCGTAGACGCTGTCGGGCTTGAGGTCGAAGACGCGCTCGTGGGTCAGCGAGGTGTAGACCAAGTAGCCGCCGGTCGAGTGCATGACGCCCTTCGGTTTGCCGGTCGAGCCCGAGGTGTAGAGGATGAAGAGCGGATCTTCGGCGTCCATCCACTCGGCCGGGCAGGTCGCGCGCTGGGCGGCGACGGCCTGCTCGAGCCAGCGGTAGCGCTGGCCGTCGACGAGTTCGTCGGACGCGCCCTCGTCGGTGCTGCGTGCGACGAGCACGGTGTCGACGCGGTCGAGGCCGCGGATCGCGTCGTCGACGGTGCGCAGCAGCGGGATCGTCCGGCCGCCGCGCACGCCCTCGTTGGCGGTGACGACGATGCGACAGTCGGCGTCGAGAATGCGGTCGCGCAGCGCCTCGGCCGAGAAGCCGGCGAAGACGATCGAGTGGATCGCGCCGATGCGCGCGCAGGCGAGCATCGTGTACGCCAGCTCGGGGATCATCGGCAGGTAGATGCACACACGATCGCCGCGGCGCACGCCGCTCGTGCGCAGCACGTTGGCGACGCGGCAGACGCGCCGATGCAGCTGGCGGTAGGTGATGTGCTCGTAGTGCCCGGCCTCGTCGGCCGCCCAGATGATCGCGTTCTTGTCGGCCTGGGTCGCGAGATGCCGATCGACGCAGTTGAAGCAGGCGTTGAGCTTGCCGCCGGCGTACCAGCGGAAGTCGACCGCCGCGTAGTCGGCGTAGCCGGTTTCGTCGGGCGGGTGAAACCAGTCGAGGCGCTCGGCCTGCTCGCCCCAGTAGCGGATCGGGTCGTCGATGGAGCGCTGGTATTCCGCGCGGTACGCGTCGATCGAATCGACGGCGGCAGTGGCGGCGATGTCGGGCTTGGGGGGAATCATGGGTCGATCCTCGCGATCATGATCGTCTCGTCGGGACGGAAAGGATGTCGGGATGGCGGCAAGCATGGCACGATCGACGTCGATGCGCGATCGCCATCATCCTGACGTCCACCCAACGGGTGATCTGCCATCCTCGCGATCTTGATTTGAATCAACCGGGCCTCCGATTTTGCCGCTCATCCCGAGGAGACCCAGCGCCATGCTCCTTCCCTTCCCCTTTTCCCGCAGACGCACGCTCTTCCCCGCACTCATCTTCTTCCTGACCCTCACCGGCCTCGCATCGACCGCGTCGGCCCAGGTGGCGGCGATCGGCGACGAGCTGCCGGTCAGCCAGGGATCGATCGATCCCGAAGCCCTGCCCACGATCGCAGTCGACGCCGACGGTGAGTTCGTTGTCGTCTGGCAGCGCGAGCTGTTGACGAGCGACCTCGGCGATATCTACGTGCGCCGCTTCGCCGTCGACGGCACGCCGCTCGGTGACGAGCAGCGGGTCAACGTCACGACGCTCGACGACCAGGTCGATCCCGACGTGGCGTTCCTCAACGACGGCAGCTATATCGTCGTGTGGGACAGCGACAACCAGGACGGCAGCAACCGCGGCATCTACGGCCGTCTGTTCGGCCCCGACGATCAGCCGCTCGGCGGCGAGATCGCGATCAACGCGATCACCTCGGGCGATCAGAACGACGCGGTGGTGGCGCCGGCGATCGACGGCGGCTTCCTGGTCGCGTGGGAAACCCTGCAGGTCGGCAACATGTTCGAAGACGTCGTCGCCCGCCGCTTCGACGCGACGGGCACGGCGCTCGGCGACGAAATCGCGCTGGCGACGACCACCGGCGGCGATCAGGAAGATCTCGACCTGGCCGCGGCCGCCGACGGCACGTTCGTCGCGGTCTGGGAAAGCCCCAACGACGCCGAAGACGACGCGATCATCGCACGGCGGCTCGCCGTCGACGGCACGCCGAGCGGCGCGGAGATCCAGGTGAACCTCAGCGAAGTCGGCGATCAGACCGATCCCGATCTGATCGTCTTCGACGACGGCGGCTTCGTCGTTGCCTGGCAGGACGATCGGAAGGACGGCACGCCGCCGTCGGTGGTGACGCGCTTCTTCGACGCCGCCAACGGACCGATCGGCAACCCGTTCAGGATACTCGGCGGCGTGGTGGTTCACTTCTCGCCGCGTCTGGCACGCGACGGCAGCGGCGGCGCGGTACTGATCTGGGATCGCTTGAACGTCAGTCTCAACGACCCCGACGTTGTCGCCACACACCTCGGCCGCGGCTTCGCGCTGCCGCGCGATCTGGCGGTGACCCTCACCACGCGTCCCGCGGAGGAGCAGATCTTCGGCCATCTGGCAATCGCTCCGATCGGCGGTTTGGGCCTGGCGGTGTGGATGAACATCGTGCCGTTCCCTGATTTTGAGGTCGACGTGACGGCGCGGCAGATCGAGGTGCCGATGTATTGGGACAACTTCGAGTCGGGCCTGACGGACTTCTGGTCGACGACGAATCCCTGAGCTGCCCGCGGCGCGCTGCCGCGGTTGTCCGAGAGCGCCCGGCGCGGATCCACCGCGTCGGGCGTTCGGCGTTTGTGTGCTGACGCGCGGCCGCGCTGGGGTGGACTCGCAGGGTCACGAATGACTTCAGCTTTGTTCATTGATTCAGTGTCGAGCAGCGCCTGGGACATACAAATCGAACCCGTGCATCAGCATGTAGGCCTGCTCGATCTCGTCGATCAGCAAAAGAAGCTATCACTGTGAAACAGAACTTATACATCGTTCACAATCACACATCAAGACAGTCTAGACAAGCCGTTCAACAGCAGATACGCTCTTCGTCAGAACTTCAAACGCTGCACAGAAGATAGTTTTCATGCCCTGCGTCAGAACGCCGGGCATTGGGCATCCCTACGTTTAGACTTTCATCGTCTAATTTGTATTCCGTGACTACTTTCATCGAAACCATCAACGATCCGTCGTCCGCTAACCGAGTGAGTGACGACAGCCTACCGAACCCGAGTCCTTTCACTCGGTGGCTCGCAGCAAGCCTCTATTCCCCCGAAATCGCCCGACTCGTCACTGACGTCGTGCGACCGCTCGCTGCAGATCCGGCCGTCGTCCGAGTTTGGATGTTGCGGTCTTCGCTACGCGGCCCACACCTCAAGCTTCGTGTCGAGGCCAGAGTCGGCGAAGGACACGCCTTGCGTCGACGGATCGAAGGTCACGCCGAGGCGCTCTTCCGCAAACTAGGTACGCAACCGATCCCAGAACCAACACCGCTCAGCTGGCAATTGCCTCCGATCGATCACGAGGATCGCAACCAACAGCCGGTTCGGTCGAGGCAACTCGTCTGGACTACCCCGATATGGCAGCCTGAGCAAGTGGGCGCGCTGTACTTCACGCGAGAACCACAGCTCGCATCGCAATACTTCGACACCCTCGCAGCAGCAACCCCAGTGATCCTCCGTCACGCTGCCCCGTCGCCTGTCGACGGTGAAACTGCCGTCAGCAGTCTGCCCACCGGCACCCTGGGGCTTCCCTTGCGCCTGTTCTCCCTGGCCGTCGTCAGCTGGTACGACGAAGTCGACTCAAGGCGCTCCTTCTGCGCCCTCTACAACGACTGGCTGTCGCGCTTCGTGCCACACCCGAAGCGTCTCCGGCAGCTGATCGAAAGCCGCATCGGGCAATTCGACGGTTCGTCCTTTCGCCGACAGTTTCTTCTACCGCCGAACGCCGACTCGCCGCTGAGGGCCTGGGCGGAAGCCGTCACCGCATTGCGAGCGAGCTGCTTACAGCACGCTGCCGCTGAAACACCCGAGGCCCTCGAGCCAGTTGCGGCCGAGGACTACCGTCACCTGGGCTCCCGTCTGATCCACAACGCACTCAATCCGTTTGGCCTCCGAATCCCCAACGAGATCCTCCTGAGCCGACTGTTCGATCGTCTCTACACCGATCCAGAGGTCACTTCCGCATGAGCCGAAGAGCCGAGACTCACCGCACAGACCTCGCGTTCGCCGAACCGATACTCGCCGCCACTGCGTACGATCAAGGGCAGCACGATCGCCTGATCGACGAGGTGATCGCCCCCTTCTGGACGAACTGCACCGCACGCACCGAGGACAGCTTCTTCTGGACAATGCGCTTCGGGGCTCGTGGCGAGCACATGAAGCTACGATTCCACGGACCGGAAGCACTCGCCGACGCAGTCCGCACGGATCTGGCACCCGCGCTCGACGCTTTCGTCGCCTCGCTCCCCGCTGAGCATCCTCAACCGCCAGGCTCGTTTCCGGCCATCGACCCGGAAGACGCCAGGCCGGACCCGGGCGTCGGCTGGCACTTCACCACGTTCCGAGCCAGCCCCTACATTCTCGGCGGTGAGCCGCTGGCCGAAGATTCGACCTTTGCCGCACTCTTCGCCAAGACGCAAGGGGCCATGGCTGAATGGGTGATGAGCGACCTGGCACCCCGATATCAGGACGGCAGGTTCTCGAGCATTCGCCAGACCTGCGGTGTGCAGGCAATCCTCGCTGCGTTCTCTGTACTGCCCTTCGAGCGAACGGAGGTCATCGCCTATCTGACCTACCACCGCGACTGGCTGACTCGCTTCGTGGCAGCGCGCAATCACCAGTCAGAGGCACAGATCTCAGACATCCTGACGCCTCTCGATTTCAAAGTACAGCGTGCGAAGAAAACGGTGGCAGCGTTGGCCCAGCGCCTGGACGCCGGCGTTGTCCCGCCGTCTTTCGAAGCCTGGACCGAGAGAATCAGCGCCGTCTACCAACATTCGCTCGTGTATCGAGACGACCCGCGTTTCAATCTCGACCCCTATACCCAAAACCATTCTTTCTTGCCGCTGTTCAAGACGCTTCAGGGCTCGACCAACCAGATCGGTTTCGCCATCTCGGCAGAGCTCTGGGCTTATCACCTTCTGCTCGCTGCTGCCGAGTGGCAAGCAGGAGCCAATGAGGCAGAAGTGGCATGAGCGCGATCTCCGCGAACGACACCGCAGCAATGTCGGCACCGATCAGCGAGCCATGCCCAGCCGCTTCGTATCGATCTTGGCATTTGTTTGTAGCGGCGATGGCCATCACAGACTTCGAGAACAGCGGCTGG
Organism: Acidobacteriota bacterium; assembly: GCA_039025295.1. GTDB lineage: Bacteria > Acidobacteriota > Thermoanaerobaculia > Multivoradales > J023 > JBCCOR01. The sequence continues at coordinate 5,116 of JBCCOR010000045.1, read as the reverse complement.
ACCGACCGCTTCACCCTTAGCGTCTTCGTCGATCTGGCGAACGGCTCTACGGAAGGAGAGGTCGATGCTTAAAACGCTCTCCTCGCTTCCAGAGACCGAGGACCGTTTCCTCGGCACGTCAGCAGTGAAAGCCAAGCCATTCGAGACTCGCGATACCCTCGCCAAGGCTGTTGCGAACGGCACTGCAGTCCCGATGATCTTGCGTGTTGCTGGTCTGCCAGCCTCGGCCGTCACCGATTTCCGCAGCGAGCGATGCCTAGACGTACTCGCCGCGATCGAAGCGACGCGCACTGACCTCACTGAAATCCGAGATCGAGCTCGCGAGGCACTCTATGCCGCTTTGCCGAAAGTTCCTGCGGCATTACGCGGCTTCGTGCTCGGCCTGAAGCGAGACTGCTTCAACAATCGTCCGATCGCTGACCGCAATCGCGAGCGGATCGCTGTGCTGCGCCCATGGATCGATGATGTGCTCGATCGAGTGATCGAGATCGAGACACAGTTGGCCGAGCAGACTTCGCACTACGAAGCGGTTTATCGAGACGAGCGTGATCGAGTTTTACAGCTGCTGCTCGATCTCGCCGCACGCCAGGAGACCCAGCGTGCGTTGGCCCTGGCGAGTCGGCACTTAGCGAGAAACGTACCCAAGCTCGCACGCAAGCCTTGGCATGCCTTCGGGCGCAAAGAGCGTGGTCTCGAGGCAAGCCTGGTGCGCTACCTAACCCGAGCCGCCGTCAAGCTCTCGCCGTATTCGACCTTCACCAAGGTTGGCCTTTGTGTCGCTGTGCCTGGAGAGCATCTCGAACCATCGAACACTGCTGGCGAACACGGTATCGGTCTACTACCGGGACCGTGGGCTTCGACTTCTCTGGTGCGCCTCAAAAGCTACATCCCAAACCAGTGGATGGCGCTCATCGAGCGCATCTCCGAGGTCCGCCGGCAGCTCGATGTGTCGCTCAATGGTTCGCTGGAGCTGCTGCCGAGCGGAGACTGTCGGTATCTCCGGCCTCTCACCTTGATCTGGAACCGCGACAAAGCCAAGTGGCACTTTGTCAAAGCGGCCAAGGTTTCAGGTCAACTGCGCGGCGCGCTGCACGATTGGATCACCCAATCGTTAGGCACAGAAAGAGTGCCCTTCACTACGCTGGTGCAGCGCGCCGCACGCGATCTCGAGGTTGACAACGCCAGCGCCGAAGAAGCCATCAGCCACTACGTCGACCTCGGCGTTCTCAACCTGGCGCGTCCTTGGGCCACCTACAGCGCATGGCCTGAGAAGGAGCTCTCGCGGTTCCTGGCGAGCCCGGCTCTAGCAAAGATCGCGACGCTCGATCCAGTACGAGCAGCGGTGGATGATCTCGTGGCAGCAGAAGCGTCTTACGGCACCTGTGGCGAGCCCGACGCTGTGCTTGGTCGGATCGAAACACTGGCTCAGGCGGTGTTTGACACGGCACGCGACGCTGCTGGCATCGGCGACGCGCTGCAGCTCGAGAGCGCCCGCCAAGATGTCTACGAAGACGTACTCGAACGCTGCGTCGAAGCACCACACGGCGTTCTCGCGACCATCGACCGTGCGACCGCCGAGGAACTACTCGCGGCAGGAGATGCCTTCTGGCAAGTCCGCGGCCTGTTCTCGAGTCGCCACGAAGTTCGCTTGACCCTATGGCACGAGGCCCGAGAGCGTTGGCCCGAACCGACCCGCGTCGCGTGCTTGGAGTTCTTCGACACCTTCGAGGATACAGCCAAGCGGTACGCGACCCACTTGGTGGAAAAGAAGAACCATACATTCAATCCCCTCAGTCTCGAGGAAATCCACAAGCTGGAGCGACTCCGCGAAACGGTCTCTCGCTCGCTGCGAAACGCTGTCGAACGGCGCGACGACGGCGAGTACCTCTCGATCGAATCCGTCCGCCGCATCGCTGCGCTCATTCCCAGCCAATACCGCCCGCTGTGTGGATCGTGCCTTCCAGTCCAGCCGACCGGAGCCGCAAGCAATGAATGGGTAACCCACCACATGACCGACGGTATTGGCCGCATGAGCAGCCGCTTCAACTCATTGTTCCAGGGCAGTGCTCTGCATTGGTTCACTGAACATTGGCGGGCCCGCTCGCATCATTCGACCTCGGCAGGAGAAGGTGAGCTTCTCGATCTCCTCTTCACGCAGCTCACCACGGTCGGGCGACACTGGCCGCAGACCGACGCTGTCCTCGAAGCGCTGGGCGAGACCGTCGGTACCGACGTCCGCCGGATCCTGAAGCCCTGTGATCTCGAGATCGAGATCGGCGAAGAACCCGGCGACCTTCGCCTCCTCGACCATCGCGGGTGCCGGTACTTCCCCACAGTCCTCTCAGTCATCAACCGTGCCTGGCTGCCAACGTTTTACAAGTTCCTTGTAATCCTCGGCCACGACCCAACGTCTCGCTTCGAGCTGGGTGAGTCGACCACGATTGCCGAAGGCATCGAACAGCTCGAGCGACTGACCATCGGTCGGCTCGTGATACGCCGGAAACGCTGGTCTCTCGGCCCCGAAGTGCTGCCAGCGTTCGACCACGATGCAGCGCGCGCGTTCGAACAGGTTCGTTCTTGGCGTACCGAGATCGGCTTGCCCGAACGTGTCTTCTGGCAGGAAGTCATCCAGCGATCGAGTGGCCGATCCGACATCAAGCCACAGTGGATCGACTTTGGTTCACCGGTGCTGGTATCCATCTTGGTAGACGGAATGCGCAAAGCGCCACCGGACGCTCTGATGGTCTTTGAAGAGTGCTTGCCAGAGCCTGAAGGATTCTCGTCCGATGCGTCACCTTCAAAAACCGAGGGAGATACCCGAGCGGCAGAGATTGTGCTCGAGAGCCTTGCATTCTCCGAGCTGTCTGCTGGCTAGGTCTCATTTTCCGCCTGCTTCTTGAAGGTCTTATGTCTCAAACGTCACCGCTTACTGCTCGGTCTCCCGCTTCGACGCTGGACGATGCTCGAAACTGGTACATCTACCTTCCAGACTTCGGCCCTGATGCCCAGCGATGGTCTGATGATTTCGAGCACGCTCGAACCCAAATGGGCAAACGCATCGAAGCGATTCTCCAAACCCTTCACCGGGGTGACCTCGACCTTGCCGACGAGCGACTGCTCGAAGCCGAGGCGGTTCTCGAGAATGCAGCAGGTGATTGGCCGCCAGCAGTCCTAGCCGTATTCCAAATGGAGTACTGGTCGGTCCGAGCCTACCGAGAGTACCGTCATGGCCGTGTCGAGCAGACCACCGAGTCAATCGCGCAAGCCGTCCAGTGTGTCGAGATCGCTTTGAGTCTGCACGCATTCCTCGTACCCATCACTGGCCGCTGCTATGAGTACCAGCTCCATCTGGCGAGGCTCGCCCGCGCCGACGCGGACTGGCCTGCGATGTGGCGTCATCTCGAGACGGGTCGCGACATGATGGCCGGCCGACGTCCATTGTGCCATCCGCTTCACGGCCCAGTTTACGTCGACGACATTTGCGCCTTCTATCGCTCGATCGAGCCGCTCAATGAGCTCGAAGCCGAGACCGTTCGCAGACTTGGCGAGCCGACGTCGATCCAGCGGGAGTACAACGCGCTGTGCCTGAGCGTCACCATCGCACCTTTCGTCGTTCTCGATTGGCGTGAAGGACGCCTGACGCCCACTCCCGTCCCTACAGCGCCCACTCCATCCGTCTGCGCACCGCAGAATGATTCTCCGACTGACTTGGCTGCACGATCCGCTGCGGTTTCCGCGTGATCTGCAAGGACCTGAATGTGCACAAACTTCCCAATTTTGGCCCACCATTCCGGTGGTCCGGTGACCGGGGGCGCTGCCCCCTCAAGGAGCAACTACCATGAGCAAGAAGAAACTCGTCGAAACCGAGAACCTTGAGATCGAAGCCCTTTCCGATGACGAGCTTGAGTCCGTCTCCGGTGGCAAGTCGATGCAAGAGTTCACGGATGTAGCCTCCTGCGTTTGCTGCCTCCCCGGCTCGAATACCACCATCAAGACAGGCGGCGGCGACGGAATCAAATAACTGATGACGGTCAACCGTCATTCGACAGCTTAGAGCGGCTGAAATCATTCCGGCCGCCGCAACGCCGACTCCTGATCAGGAGTCGGCTCACTGATTTTCTGGATCAAGTACCGTCTAGCAGAGCGATCTCAAAGGATGACAGCTGATGTCGATTTACGAAGCCATCTTTAAGGCCGACCAGGAAGATCGCAAGGGAGATCCGCAGACGATCGATTGGGATATCGTCGGCCCTCGTGATACCGCTCGGATCGCTCGCCTCAAGGAAGCAATCCGCACCGCCCCTCCACAATCAGCGCGAGAGTGCTATTGCGCGGCAGTCGTCCTGCTCCATACGATGGATCTTGAGACACTTGACGAGGCTCGCCGGCTGGCGCGAGAGGCTTTTCGTCTAGCACCTCCTGACGATCTGGCATTCGCATCGCTGACCGCGGTCTCACAAGATCGTTGGCTCCTCGCGCAGGGACGCCGACAGTGGTACGGAACCCAAAAACGGATGGTCAACGGCCATGTCGAGCTCGAGCCGATCGACGAAGACGCGGTCAGCGATACCGAGCGAACTCGTCTCGGCCTGTCTCCTTTGGCCGAGGTACGCGAAACGCTACGCCGCCGCAAGTTGGCGCTTCGCGCACAGCAAGAACTCCAGCGACGCCGGCAACTTCGCTCGAGTTGAAGCCGAACTACACCCAACCGCAGGGTTAGTGCCCTCGCTGTCTGAGTACCGTCCTGGGCGGTTGAACACTACGGATCAACGACTGCCAGTCGGTTACGCCCAGCATCCGCCGCGCGCGCTGCATGACGAGCTCGAAGCCGTCGCCAGCGGCAAATTCCTGAAAAAGCTCACGAGTGTCGAGTCCTGCATATGCTGCATCCCAGGCTCCCATACCCACATCGATACAGTGCATAAGATTGGATAATGGAAGATGAGCAGCGATCGCTCGACTGTCTGAAGTAGCTACACTCGCTTTGGCTACCGCAGCGCTAGCCCCTTACCGAGGAGCGGCTTGCGGATTGATTGAGCGCCGCATAGCAAGCCACTTGCGCGGTGACCGGCCTGCTCTACACGGCGGTCCTGAAAACGCTCGACGAGGCTCATTG
>JBCCOR010000044.1:0-13711 GCA_039025295.1 Acidobacteriota bacterium | reverse complement strand
ATCGGCGATCGCTACGACGGCCTGCGCACCCAGCACTTCTTCGGCTTCGGCGAGCCGACCGATCTCGCCGCGTCGAGTGGCGATCCCGAACGCAAGCGCTTCACGGGACACGAGCGCGATCTTGGTACGCTCGGCGGAGCCGGTATTGCCCAGGTCGAGCTCGACTACATGCGGGCGCGCTTCTGCAGTCCGTGGACGGCGCGCTTTCTGAGCGTCGATCCGCTACGCTCGAGTGCCAAAACCAAGGCTCCGCAGACCTGGCATCGGTATAGCTACGCATTCAATAATCCGGTTGCGATGGTGGACCTCGATGGGCAAGCTGGAATCAAATACTTCGTGAAAACGGTCCGCGGGATCTATCGTCGCGCCACACGAGCCCAAGCTGTCCGTAAAGCCAGAAAACAGCCACATGCTGTAAAGATTGAAGGGCGCCGAAAAACATCTGGCCAGTCTGGCAAAGCACGTGGAGTGGCTCGGGAAGCAAATGGCGGAAAATCTGTTGTTCGCCATGATGGCCATCGCTCCGGCGATTTGCCGCATTGGCAACCACCAAGCGGGAAGCGAGGTCATGTTCACTATACGCTGAGCGCTGTGGCCGCCATTGGCGCCGCAGTCGCAGATAAGGTCGAGTCAGCTACTGGATCCGAAATCGCCGGGCAGGTAACAGAAATTGTCGTCGATTTAGTGAATCCAGCCGCCGACGTCAAAGAAATTACCGATTTCGCCGAAGAAATTTTCACCGACGCTTTGGAGATCGCCTACGATGTTGAGTTGGACGAACAAGATCTTTCCGAAGAAGAGCCGGAAGAAGAATGAAACAGTACGCGTCTACAACCTGCATATCCAAGCTACGAATGTTTGGATGTTGAATAGCAAGGGCAAATTGTCAAACGGTGGGGCTTATGTATGGCGATGCTCTCACGAGCCCAGTCTAGAGCAAGCGTTTCGATCGACTGTTGCAGATCTCGCTCAACAGCCTGAATTCCTTGACGACATCTTCAACCATGAGAACGATCCTATAGATTTCTGGCTGGTCGAGCATGAAATCGTCTATCTCGAGGACGGCTATACACTCGAGGGAACAGGCTTTGTCTATTACTGCGATTTAGGCGAAGCGGAGGAAGAGGACGTTGGCAATATCGAGGTAGAAGAGCGAGATCCAAGTGGTCTGCACATGCAAATTGATGTGGCTGGACGCGGTGTCTTGAACTGATTGTGCTGTGACGGCATTCACCTGACATAAAACGTCACCTGGCTGTACAGTGACGGTATTCGCCTGACACAGCACCGCACTTGATCGGCGATCGCTTCGACGGCCTGCGGACCCAGCACTTCTTCGGCTTCGGCGAGCCGACCGACCTTGCGGCGTCGCTCGGCGATTCGGAGCACAAACGCTTCACGGGACACGAGCGCGATCTTGGTACGATCGGCGGCGCTGGCGGCGTCCAGGCCGAGCTCGATTCCATGCGAGCGCGCTTCTGCAGTCCGTGGACGGCGCGCTTCTTGAGCGTCGATCCGGCGCGGGAGAGCGTGAACCTGCAGCGTCCACAGACGTGGAATCGCTTCAGCTACGCGTTCAACAATCCGGTCACGCTGGTCGATCCGGACGGCCAGGTGCCGATTCTGTTCAAGACGGCGGTGAAGCTGGCCATCAAGGGCGGCGACATTGCAGCGACGACGGCGGGCATCGTCGAGGATGCGAAAACGCTGGCGTCGTCGGATGCCACGAGCAGCGAGCGTGCGCTGGCTGCAGCATCACTCCTATCGGAGGCCGTGTCACCGGTCTCGATTCGAGATGCCAAGCTGGGTGTCAAGGCGACCGATGCATTCGGAGATGCTGCGGGTGGCGCCGATCGCATCGTCGATGCTGTGGAGGCCTCAGCTGGCACCGTTGCCACGCGGAAGAGCCGTGTCAACAAGGTCAAGGCTGTCGAAGGTGCCGGACCGCATACGGGTTTCAAGCGAGATCCTGCGACTGGGAAAATCACAGGCTACACGGAGTTTGATGCTGAAGGTCATGCCATGAGGCGGTTCAGAGGCGCCGGGAAGCCGCATGGCAAGGTGGAAGTGCCCTTGGTTATTGAACAGAAGCCTGGCAGAGGTCAGAAATCCAGGGCAAAACGCGCACGTCCAGCGCGACCCGATGAGATTCCAGGAGGTAGTCAAGATGGCGGAGGGTGAACTTGCTCGTGCGATTGAGTATCTCAGAACGAAATACGGCCAGCGTGAAACGAACGGCTTCGATCGTCTTGATTTCTTGTCTGCATTTGGTTCGCCTGTCGATGCGATCATGTATTTGGGTTTGTTCTGGCCGGAATGTGTTTGCTATAAAGATATGGTATTCCGAGCTGATGCGCTGGAGGATGATGAAGATCGAGCTGATGTCGATGAGGCATTGGAACGTCTCGGTGGTAATAAAACGGAGGTCGAAAAGAGGTTCAGTATATTGGATATGCCTTGTGGCGTATTCTCACGAGATCTAGGGGAAAACGATGATGCACTTGATCAGTATTTGGTGGGGCAGATTGCTCAGATGTGGAATTTCCGGCTGCATTCTCTCTTTCCTGATCGAGAATTTGCGGTAGAGATTGTTAAACCTGAAGACAACAATCAGGAATATGGTGTTTGGTTTTATACAGTTCGCAGATGATTCCTGTGTAGTCAGAGCATTCTCACAGCGACCGGTCCCGACGCGTGACGCTGTCCATCGGGCGCCGTGATCTGGCATGATGCGCGCCGCCGCCTCGTCGGCACCGGTCCGTCGCATCATCCGCCCTCGCAGGAGCCCTCCGCCATGTCGTCCGCATCCGCATCGTCGTCGTCCGCACCGAGCCAGCTCGACGCGCGCTTCATTCGTCACATCGCCGAGGCCGTCGGCTGCCGTCCGGCGCAGGTCGAGGCCGCGTCGGCGCTGCTCGCCGCGGGCGCGACCGTGCCTTACACCGCCCGCTACCCAAAACAAGCGACCGGCGGGCTCGACGACGGCGCGCTCGAAGCCCTGGCCAAGCAGCGCGGCTATTTCCTCGAGCTGATGGCGCGCCGCGACGCGATCCGCGCGAGCATCGACGAGCAGGGCAAGCTCAGCGACGAACTCGCTGATGCGATCGACGCGGCGACGACCAAGCAGGCGCTCGAGGATCTTTATCTGCCCTACAAACCCAAGCGGCGAACCCGGGCGCAGATCGCGCGCGAGCGCGGCCTCGCGCCGCTCGCCGACGCCGTGTTCGACGCCGCCAACGATCCGTCGGTCGCGCCCGACGCGCTGGCGACGCCTTTCGTGGCTGCGGCGCCCGACGGCGCCCTCGCCGACGCCGCGGCGGCGCTCGCGGGTGCGCGCGACATCCTCGCCGAGCGCCTGGCCGAGGACGCCGCGCATCGCGCCGGCCTGCGCACGCGCCTGCAGCGCGAGGGCACGCTCAGCGTGCGCGTGCTGGGCGGGCAGGAGGACGCCGGCCAGGTCTACCGCGACTATTTCGACCATCGCGAGCCGCTCGCGTCGGCGCCGTCGCATCGCGTGCTGGCGATTCTGCGCGGCGAGCGCGATGGCATTCTGCTCTCCGATCTGGCGCTCGACGACGCCGCCGAGGTCGAGCGCCTCGCCGCGAGCTGGCAGCGGCCGCTCGACACGCCCTGCGGGCGCCAGCTGCGCAGCGCGGCCGAAGACGGCTATCGACGCCTGCTGCGGCCGTCGATCACCAACGAGGTTCGGGCCGCGCTGCGCGTGCGCGCCGAGACCGAGGCGATCCGCGTCTTTCGCGCCAATCTCGAAGCGCTGCTGATGCAGGCGCCGATCGGCCAGGTGCCGGTGATGGGCCTCGATCCGGGCATCCGCACCGGCTGCAAGCTGGCGGTGGTCGACGCCACCGGACGGGTCGTCGCCACCGACGTGCTGCACGGCGTCGGCGACGGACGCGCCGACGCGTCGTCGCGCGCGGCGGCGATCCTCGTGCGCCTGGCGCGCGCGCATCGCGTGCACGCGATCGCGATCGGCAACGGCACAGCCAGCCGCGAGACCGAGCGCTTCGTGCGCACAGCCCTCAAGGACGCCGTCGGTCCGAAGCCGCAGGCCGACGATGCGCTCGCGCGCGTGATTGCGGCGATCGTGCCCGAGACCGGCGCGTCGGTGTATTCGGCGTCGGCGGTGGCGCGCGACGAGCTGCCCGATCTCGACGTCTCGCTGCGCGGCGCGGTCTCGATCGCGCGCCGCCTGCAAGATCCGCTCGCCGAGCTGGTGAAGATCGAGCCCAAGGCGCTGGGCGTCGGGCAGTACCAGCACGACGTCGATCAGCGCGCGCTCGAGGATGAGCTCGATTTGGCGGTCGAGGCCGTGGTCAACCGCGTCGGCGTCGAGCTCAACACGGCGTCAGCGGCGCTGCTGCGCCGGGTGGCGGGCCTGTCGGTGCGCGCGGCGCGCAGCATCGTCAAGCAGCGCGACGCCGCAGGCGCGTTCGCCAGCCGGCGCGCGCTGCTCGACGTCGCCGGCATCGGCCCGAAGACCTTCGAGCAGGCGGCGGGCTTCTTGCGCGTGCAGGGTGGCGCCCATCCGCTCGATCGCACCGCCGTGCATCCCGAGCGCTACGCAGCGGTCGAGAAGATGGCGCGCGCGGCGGACGTGGCGCTGGCCGAGCTGGTCGGCGATCGCACGAAGGTGGCCGCGCTCGACTTCGGCGCCCTGGCCGACGCGGCCGGTGGACTGGGTGCTTTCACCCTGGCTGACATCCGCGCTGAGCTCGCGCGTCCGGGGCGCGATCCGCGTCCGGCGTTCGAGGTGCCGGCCTGGCGCGACGACGTCGTCGACGTCGCCGACCTGCATCCGGGCATGGTGCTCGAAGGGCGGGTGTCGAACGTCACCAACTTCGGTGCCTTCGTTGATCTGGGCGTCAAGCGCGACGGCCTGGTGCATCTCTCGGAGCTCGCCAACCGCTGGGTCGACGACCCGCGCGAGGTCGTTCAGGTCGGCCAGATCGTCAAGATCAAGGTGCTCGAGGTCGACGCCCAGCGCGGGCGGATCAGCCTGTCGATGAAGGCGCTGATGGGCGACGGCGATGGGAAGCCGGAGGGCGGTCCGGGCGGCGGCGCAGCCAAGAAGCGCGGCGCGGGACGCGGACGCGCGGACGGCAAGGGGCGCGGTCGACGCGACGCGGCGCCGTCGGCGCAGCGGCCGGCGACGGTCGACGATCTGCGCGATCGCTGGTCGCGCCGCTGAGCGGCACGCGCGACGTCGACCGATCGGCGCGGCCGCGTCGCGAGGGCCGGGCTCACTGGCTCGGCACGCGGATCTCGGGCATCTGCATCAGCTCTTCCGGCACGACCAGCGCCGGCACCTCGCCGAGCAGCGCTTGCGCGCGCAGGCGCAGCGACAGGAACGATTCGCTTTCGGCGGTGTGCTGCGGCGCGGCGAGTGCGATCTGCCCGAGCGCGGTCAGGCTCTCCTCGATCAGATGGGCCGTGTCGTTGGCCATCGTGTGCAGGCTGTTGAGCTGCTCGATCAGCGTGCTGAACGTGCCTGCCGACATCGCCCAGCTGGCGTGCGCGTCGCGGTTGTCGGCCACCTTGCGCTCGAGGCGGCGCACCTGGCGCCCGCTCTCGTCGGTGCGCGGATCGTCGAGGCTGAAGGCGGCGCGATTGGAGCGGTGGACGTCGCGCGCCTCGGTCAGCTCGCCGTTCAGCGTGCGGTGGACGGCGTCGAGTTCCTGCAGCTCCTTGCGAAAAGCGTCGTGCGTCGTGCGCAGCTCGCCGAGCGACGAGGCGATCCACTCGGCCTGCGCCTTCGCGTCGCCCAGATAGGCGCGCAGCTCGGGCAGCATCTGCTCCTCGAGCCGGCGGGCGAGTTCATCGGGGGTCTGGGGCGCTTCGGCCCCCCACGGCGATTCGGGCTGCTCGACGCTGCGCTCGTGCAGCAGCTGAATGAACGTTTGCCCGTCGTTTGCGCTCGGCGCGTCGGGGTTCGAGAGATCGTCGGACGAGCGATCGTCGGCCATGTCAGGTGCCTCAAATGACAGCAGCGCCCCGATCGCCAGGCGATCGCGACGCCGCTCAAGAATGCGGTCGGGAATGGCGCCGTCGGCGCGTGCCGGCAGCCCAGTCCCGACGGGTCAGCGCAGACCGTTGGAACTCTGCAGCAGGAGCAGACCCGCGGTGAGCGGCGCGGCCTGATCCTGCAGGACCCGGCTGGCCTGGTTGCGCAGCGTGTTGAATTTGCGGTCCCAGCTCGGGCTGTTGGCCTGGTTCTCGCCCAGGCGCTGCAGGCCCTGCACCACGAAGGTCAGGCTGTTGAGACCGCGGCGCAGGCCGTCGACCTCGCCCTGGGCGCTGTCGAGCCGCTCTGTCGCGTCGCCGACCTGCTCGCGCAGATGGTTGACCTCGGTGCGGGCGCTGGCCCAGCGCGTCTGGACCTCAGGCAGCTGGCCTTCGAGGCGGCGCATGGTCATGCGCGCCTTGAGGACGTCGGGATGGCCGGCGCCGAGCTCCGGACGCAGGCGCTCGTAGGTCGCCTTGGCATCGTTGAATTTGCCCTGCAGCTCGAAGAAGCGCGGCTCGACCTCGGCCAGCTCGGCCTCGGCCGTCGCCAGCTGGTCGCGCAGCTGGCCGATATCGTTCTTCAGATCGTCGGTGCGCTGGCGCGCGCCCTGGATGCGGTCGGCGAAGTCCGGCAGATGGACGGTTGCCAGGCTGAGCAGGACGCCGAACGGCGTGCCGGGTGCGGCGTCGCCGCCCCACGGCGACGGCTGCGGTACGTCGCCGGTCGCCGAGCGGTTGAAGAGTGTGAGTGCGTCGAGGAACGTACCGTCGCCGAATAGCTGCGCGGGGTGGTTGGTGCGCCCCGCGTTGGCGCGTCCGTCGCCGCCCGAGCGTCGATCGAGGGAGCGAACGTCGTTCGTACGCGTGTCGAAGCGGGTGGTAGCCGCCTGCGACAGATGTAGATTTCCCAGCTGGGACATGACAATTCTCCGGTTGTCTCCGCGATCACAGCCCTAGATCGTTCTCGCGGAGCACTTCGCCGGTGCGACGCAGGACGCTGGGCCCGCCGTCGGCCGCCGAAGTCGGCAAGCACATATCGATTCTGACAAGTCCGCCGCGCGAGTGTCTCATACGTTGATTGCGCGGTAGACGCTCTAACCTTATGCAAACCGCAGGCCGACTTTGTCATCGGCCCGCGAACGGTGCAAAACCGGCGCGTTGGGTCGGTTTGGGCACGCGATGTACACGCGGCGACCTGGGGGCAGGCGGGAAATGTTCCCGGATGTCTGCGGCTGATGCCCCGCAGGTCGCCGCGCGTCGTTCCCGCTGGGTTCAGCGATAGCGCGTCTTGACCGGTGCCGGTGCCGGCTCCGCGGGCAGTGCGCGGACCTCTTCGCGCGCGAGCGCCTCGCGAATGGCGTCCACGGCAGCCTCGAGCTGCACGTCGCGACCTTCGAGACGCGCCTTCGGGTTGTCGTCGATCTCGATGTCCGGCGCGACGCCGGTGCCCTCGATGATCCATTCGCCCTGCGGATTGGTCGAGCCGGCTTCCGGCACGCTCACCGAGCCGCCGTCGACCAGCGACAGGCCGCCGTAGATGCCGACCACGCCGCCCCAGGTGCGGGTACCGATCAGCGGGCCGAGGCCGGCTTCGCGGAAGACGTGGGCGAACTGATCGCCGTCCGACGCGGTGTCGGCGTCGATCAGAACGGCCATCGGCCCGTGGAAGACGCCGTTGGGGTAGGGATCGGTGAGCTCCGAGTTGCGCTCGAAGTCGAGCATCAGCACGTCGCGGATCAGGCGCTGGATGATCATGCCGGAGACGTTGCCGCCGCCGTTGTTGCGCACGTCGATCACCAGGCCGCGCTTGCGCAGCTGCGGATAGTAGTACTTGATGAACGTGCTCAGGCCGTGCGGACCCATGTCGGGGATGTGCAGATAGCCGATCTCGCCGTCGCTGAGCTCGCTGGCGAGCGCGCGGCGGCCTTCGATCCAGCGCAGGTAGAGCAGGCTGTCCTCGTCGGTGATCGGCTCGACTAGCACGTCGCGTGGGTCGTCGTCGCCGCGCTGCACGGTGAGCGTGATCGCGCCGTCGGGCACGTGGCGCAGCAGGCGATAGGGATTGTCGTCGCCGCGCAGCGGCACGCCCTGGATGGCGGTGATCGTGTCGCCGACCTGCACGTCGATGCCGACCTCGGTCAGCGGCGCGCGGTAGTCCGGCTCTTCGTTGTGGCCGGTGAAGACGTCGGCGACGCGGTAGACGTCACCGTCGCGTTCGAAGCGCGCGCCGAGCAGGGCGACGTCGGGACGCGGGGGCGCGCCGAGATCGCCGCCGGCGACGTAGGCGTGCGAGACGTTGAGCTCGGCGATCATGTCGCCGATCAGGTCGTTGAGGTCGTGGCGGTGGCCGACGTGGGGCAGGAGCGCACGGTAGCGCGCGCCGATCGCTTCCCAGTCGTAGCCGTGCATGTTGTCGACGTAGAAATAGTCGCGGAAGAGCCGCCAGGCCTGATCGAAGATCGCCGCCCACTCCTCGACCGGATCGAGCATCATCATCAGGTTGCTGGTGTCGACGGTGACCGCCTTCGACGGCTGGGCGAGCGGGATCAGCCGCAGGCCGCCGCGGCCCCAGACCAGCACGTGCTTGCCGTCCTGCGTCACGCTGCCCTGGCGCACGCCGTCGGCGATCTGCTTCGCCTCGCGCTGGGCGAGGTCGAACGCGTACAGCGTCGCGCCGCGGCCCTGACCCATCGGTCGGGATGCGAAGGTGGCGTAGAGCAGATGGCCGGGTGCGGCGGTCAGCTGGACGTAGTTGGCCGCCGGCAGCGGCACGCGCGCGACGCGCGCGGCCAGGCCGTCGTGGTCGATGCGCATCGCCTCGTCGTCGTCGCCGTCCTTGTCGTCGCCGTCGGCCTTCTTCGCCGCGTCGCCGTCGGCCGGCGCTTCGGCGCTGCGGTCGTCGCGCGGCGGGAACGGATGCGGCGCGTCGGTCTGCAGGGCGAAGGCGTAGATGCCGGTTTCCTGGTTGACGATGTAGTTGCGCTCGAAATCGCCGAGGGTCGGGCGGAAGTGGCGGTTGGCGAGATGGTAGAGATGCGCGCCGTCGCTCGACCACGCGGGCGCGAACTCGCTCCACATCGGCTCGGTGACGCGCCGCACCTGGCCGTCCTCGGCGCTCCAGACGTGCAGACTGCGCAGGCCGGTGTCGTCGGCCAGGCTGAACGCGATGTGGCGACCGTCGGGTGACCACGCGTGATCGAGGCCGAAGCGCGACGGATCGTCGGCGATCTCGGTGACCGCGCCGCCGTCGAGATCGAGCACGTAGAGCCGCGCCGCCTGGTCGCGGAAGGCGACGTGATCGCCGGTCGGCGACCAGTGCAGCTGGAACAGGCTGCCGGTGCGCGGCTCGGTCAGCCGCGTGGGCGCCTCCTGGCCGCGGGCGTCGATCCGGTAGAGCGCCTGCATGCGGTCGGTCTCGCCGACGTAGATGATCGCGTCGCCGTCGGGCGACCACACCGGCTCCATCTCGCGCATGCCGGAGGTCTGGGTCAGGTTCAGCGTCGGGCCGTGCTCGGCGGGCACCGAGAACAGCTCGCCGCGCGCCACCACGACGACGCGCTTGCCGTTCGGGCTCGGCACGGCGTCGGTGATGCGGCTGCTGACGTCGCGCATGGCCGCGCGCTGGGCGAGGGCGTCGGTCGGCACGGTGATCGTCGGCCGCGTGATGCGGCGGGCGTCGAGATCGAGGATCTCGAGCGCGCCGTTGCGCTCGTAGACGATCCGGCTGCCGACGTGATCGGCGGCGGGCCAGCGCACGTCCCACAGCGGGAAGTCGGTCAGCGCCTCGGTGGTGCCGCTGGCCGGGTCGTGGGTGTAAAGGTTGAGCACGCCGCTGCGGTCGGAGGCGAAGTAGATGCGGTCGCCGATCCACATCGGATCGCGGTCGGTGCGCGGATGGTCGGTGACGGTCTGGATCTCGCGCGTGTCGCGATCGAAGATCACGAGATCCTGCGCCCAGCCGCCTTCGTAGCGCTTCCAGTGGCGGAAGTCGCGGGTGGTCGGCGAGTAGACGACGCGGCGGCCGTCGGGGCTGAGGTCGCCGCCGCCCGACTCGGGCATCGCCAGCGCGGTCGGCAGACCGCCGTCGACCGGCGCCAGGAAGAGCTGGGTGTCGCTGCGGTCCCAGCCGTCGCGCATCGAGCGGAAGAGCACCGCGCTGCCGTCGGGCGAGAAGCCGTAGACCTGGTTGTCGACGCCCCAGCGCGGCGGCAGCGGGCCGAGCGCGGGATAAAACGTCAGCTGGCGGGCGGGGCCGCCGGTCGCCGGCATGAGATACACCTGCTCGTCACCGTCGATCTGGCCGGTGAACGCGATCCAGCGGCCGTCGGGTGAGAAGCGCGGGAAGCGCTCGCGGCCGTCGTGGCTGGTGAGGCGTCGGGCGACGCCGCCGTCGACGGGCGCGGTCCACAGATCGCCGGCATGGCTGAAGACGAGCGTGTCGCCGTGCAGATCGGGCTCGCGCAGCAGGCGCGCGCCGTCGGGTTCGCCCTCGGGGGCGGCGATCGGCGCCGCGTGGGTCGGCAGCGCCGCGAGGCAGATCGCCAGCGCTGCAGCGCCGAACGGAACAAGAACGTGTCGCAGGAGCGAGGTCGTCATGGTGTGTGGGGATCTCCAACGGGAATGGACGAATGCCGTGTGACGGCGATGGCTGGCGTGTCGGATGACAAGGCAGGCTACGGACGGCGGTGGATGGGGGTTCACCGCGGTGGGGCAAGGCGCATGAAGCGGTGGGGGGACGGCCCGCAGCCGGGGATCGGCCGTGAGCGGCCTTATCTTAAAGGACAGGTCCAGCGATGGCGCACGATATGCGGCGGTGCGGTCGCGCAAAAAGCACCGCGTGCGGCGCGGTGGCGGACGATCGGACGGGTCGGGGACAGCGCGCCGACACGGATTGGATGCACGCCGAGGCCCGGCGGCTATGTGCCGGGCTGCACGGCGGTTAGGTGATTCGGGCCGGTGGTTGGGTTGTTGAATTCGGACTTAAATTATACGAATTCAACGCGGTTAGGATGCCCACGATCCGGCCTCTGCGCCCTTGTACCTACCCGCGCGGATTGAGTACACTCAAGAGGAGTTGAAGAAGCTTGTGAAAAACGTCACAAGGTGGTCGAGCTCGGTGAGGGGCGCTTCGCGTCCGTCAGTCAGCCTTCCGCGCCGGGCTTCGTCATCTCTGTTTTCCGACTCTACGGCGGCCACGACAGTCGCTTTCTGCCTTTTTAGCTCGCCTTGCCACTCCGCGAACGTGCGGCTTCGTCGATCGGGACCGATCGACGACGACCGGCCACGCATGGCCTCAACCAGTCATTGGAACCCGATGGATCGGCCCAGGATCGACGATGGCACAAATTTTCCCGAAGACGTTTAACGTACTCTCCCGCATGAGCATCGTGCTCGGTGTGTTGGCAGCTGGCAGCGGTGTTGGCTTGGTCATGGGCTTCGAGCGATCGCCCTACAAGACCAACGAAGGCATCGTCTATGAGCAGCCGGTGCCCTTCAGCCACGACCACCACACGGCGGCCATGGGCATCGACTGCCGCTACTGCCACACGTCGGTGGAGGTGGCCGCGTCGGCCGGCATCCCGCCGACCGCGACCTGCATCAACTGTCACAAGCAGATCTGGGCGGAGAGCCCGATGCTCGAGCCGGTGCGCACGAGCTGGGCAGAGGACAAGCCGCTGACCTGGAACCGCGTGCACGATCTGCCCGACTACGTCTATTTCGACCACAGCATTCATGTCGCCAAGGGCGTCGGCTGCGCCACCTGCCACGGCGCGGTGCACAAGATGCCGCTGATCGCACGCGGCGCGTCGCTGCAGATGAACTGGTGTCTCGACTGCCACCGCAATCCCGAGAAGTACCTCCGTCCGCCGGAGGAAGTCTTCAACATGGATTGGGAGCCGCCCACGGGCGATCCGCACTACGGCGTCAAGCTGGCCGAAAACGCGAACATCGAGGACGAGCTGCGCTTGACCAGCTGCTCGACCTGCCATCGCTAGAACGAGAGAGCATCCGATGACCCATCGTCCCCCACAAGATCCGCATCCTCCGGTCGCCGACGCGTCGACCGCTTCGAGCGCCACGACGCCGACGCCGGTGAAGATCAGCCCGCGCGTGCTCGCCGAAAACGCCGAGCCGAAGCTGGTTCAGATCGGCGGTCGCGCGCGCGCTGCCGCCGCGCCGACCGGCGCCAAGCCCAATGCCTCCGCGCTGGCCGACGACGTCAAGGCCGAGCTCGAAGGCAAGCGCGGTGCGCGCTTCTGGCGCAGCCTCAACGAACTCGCCGACTCGCCGGGATTCCGCGCGATGCTCCAGCGTGAGTTCCCGCGCCACGCTGCTGAAATGGGCGACGGCGTCGACCGACGTCGCTTCCTGCAGCTGTCCAGCGCTTCGCTGGCGCTCGCCGGCCTGACCGGCTGTGCCAAGCAGCCGCTCGAAAAGATCGTTCCGTACGTCAGCCAGCCGGAAGAGATCATTCCCGGCAAGCCGCTCTACTACGCCACGACGCTGGTTCAGGGCGGCTTCGGCATCGGCCAGCTGGCGGAAAGCCACATGGGTCGTCCGACCAAGGTCGCGGGCAACCAGGACCATCCGGCGAGCCTCGGCGGCAGCAGCGCCCAGGCGCAGGCTTCGATCCTCGATCTGTACGATCCGGACCGGGTCGAGGCGGTGCGCAACCTGAAGCAGATTCGCACCTGGTCGGCGCTCACCGAGATGCTCGGGCAGCGCATGCAGGCGCTGGAGGCGCTCGAAGGTGAGGGGCTGCGCATTCTCGCCCCGACGATCACCTCACCGACGCTCACCGGTCTGCTCGGCGAGCTGTCCGCGCGCGCGCCGCGGATGCGCGTGCACCCGTGGGAGCCGCTGCGCAGCGATGCGGCCCACAGCGGCGCCGAGGCGGCGTTCGGTCGACCGCTCGACGTCGTGTACGACTTCAGCCAGGCCGACGTCGTCCTCACCATCGGCTCGAGCGTGCTGACCCAGGGGCCTGGTGCGACGCGCTATGCGCGCGACTACGGTCGTCGCCGCACGGTTCGCGATGTCGCACCGGAAGACGCGACCATGAACCGGCACTACGCGCTGGAGACCATGGTGACGGGCACGGGTGCCGCGGCCGATCACCGGCTCGCGCTGGCGCCCTCGCAGCTCGACCGCTTCGCGATGATCGTGGCGGCCAAGCTCGGCGTGCAGGGCATCGCGATGCCGGCGGGCGAGCTCGACGAGAAGCACGCCGCCTGGCTCGACGCCGCGGTCGGCGATCTGCGCGCCGCCGGCGCGCGCGCCCTGGTCGTGGTCGGCGAGGAGGTCAGCAGCGAGGTCCACGCGCTGGCGCACGCCATCAACCAGGCGCTCGGCAACGTCGGCACCACCGTGCAGTACGTGGAACCGCTGGCGATCGAACCGACCAACCAGCTGGCTTCCCTGCAGGCGCTGGTCGACGACATGAACGCGGGTATCGTCGATACCCTGGTCATCCTGGGCGGCAACCCGGTCTACACCGCGCCGGTCGATCTCGCCTTCACCGAGGCGCTCGCCAAGGTCAAGGTGCGGATCTATCTCGGCACCTACGACGACGAGACCGCCGAGCACTGTCACTGGCACGTGCCCGAGTCGCACGATCTCGAGAGCTGGGGCGATGCGCGTGCCTACGACGGCACGATCAGCCTGATGCAGCCGCTGATCGATCCGCTCT
>JBCCOR010000043.1:0-13736 GCA_039025295.1 Acidobacteriota bacterium | reverse complement strand
TTCCTGTCGCTCTACGATCGACGCGAGGTGCACTTCGAGTCGATCTACGCTGACATCATCAAGCGCGCTTTCTTGCCGGTTCTTCGCGGCACGCCCGACGCCGCGAGAAAAGCCCTGCTGAGCGTGCTGCAAGAGAGCATGGACGGCAAGGTCGTCCAGAAAGACGAGATGTTCTTTCTGAAGAACCGGCGCGGCGAACTCGAGTTCACGCTTCTTGCTGAAGGTTTGCGCAAGCTCGGTCTGCTCTGGCTTCTGATTCAGAACGGCACGCTGACGCGCGGCGCGGTTCTGTTCTGGGACGAACCCGAAGCCAACCTCAATCCCCGCTTGTTCTCGACGATCGTGGGTATTCTGGTCGCTCTGCAGCGTCAGGGCGTGCAGATCTTCGTCAGCACGCATGACTACGCGATCCTCAAAGAATTCGAGTTGGCCGCAGCCCCGGAAGATGCGATCGCCTACCACGCGCTGTATCGCGAGAGCGATGCCGACGGCGTCCAGATCGAGACGACCGACAAGCCGTTCCGGCTCGATCACAGCCCGATCATGGACGCCATGACGTCGCTCTACGACCGCGAGATCGAGAAGTCGCTGGGCGTCGCGCCGTGACCACGCTGCAGGAGGGCGAGCTCCGCTTCACGTTTCCGGACGACTGGCGCGTCGAGCCCTTCGACATTCGTGGGCGCGAGGGCTTTCCGCCCCTCAAGGTCAAGCCGGTCGATTTCGTCGTCGAGCGCGCGCACGACATCCTGCTGATCGAAGTCAAGGACCCGTCGAACTCCGGCACGCCGAGCGATGAGCGCGTGCGTTTCGTCAAGAAGATGACCACCAAGAGCCTGACCTACGACGAACTCGTGCCCAAGGCCCGCACGACGTGGTCAGTGCTGCACCTGATGGGACGCACCGACAAGCCGCTGCGCTTCATCGTTGCGATCGGAGTCGAGGCGCTCGCCATCGAGCCGCCGCTGTTCCTGCAGCTGACCGATCGGCTGAAGAAACGACTGGAGAAAGAAATCGACGTGCCGTGGGTGCGGCCGTATGTCGCAGACGCGTTCGTCGTCGATGCGCTGGAGCTGGATCGGCACTTCCCGGGCATCAAGGTGACGCGCGACCCGGCTGTGGCGCGCTAACGCGCGCCCTGAACCCTGTTACTCCAGCCGCAGCCGCTTGCGCCGCGCGGCCTGGGTTTCCTCGCGCCAGCGCCGGATGCGGGCGACCAGGGCGACCGCGCCGCCGCCGAGAAGCGCGGTGGTGAGGGTGAGCGCCAGCGCGTCGGCGGCGCGCGGGACGGCCATCTGCGGCTGGGTGAAGAAGATCAGAAGCGCCAAAATCACCTGCTGCACCGCCGCGCACAGCGCGAAGAGCAGCGCGCTTCGCAGCGGATCCTGCACCACCAGGCGCATCTGCAGACGCGCCGCGACATAGGCCACGGCCGTGTTGGCGAAGCCGTGCAGGCCGTAGGCCGCGCCCGAGAGGACATCGCGCGCCAGGCCGGTCGCGCTGCCGGCCACCAGCGCCGGCGGACCCGGCACCGCCAGACTGACGTAGATCGTGATCGCCAGAAACGGATCGACCCAGCGCACGAAGCCCGGCGTGATGCGCATGCCGACGACCTGCAGCGCAACCGCCGCCGCCAGCGTCAGCAGGAACCTAAGGACCGGGCGCAGCATCGGGATCGCTCGCGTCGTTGTCGGCGTCGCCGACCGCCGCTGCGTCCGCGGATCGAGCCGGCAGCGCGCCCGCCTCCGCGTAGCCGGCGTCGTCATCGCGGAGGCGCTCGGGAATGCTGCGCGCTTCGAGCACGTAGACCTGGTCGAGCTGGCCGTAGTCGACGTAGGGCGTCACCTCGATGCGCTGGAACATGTCGGGCCCCGGCGCGATCGCGATCACCCGGCCGATCGGAATGCCGCGCGGGAAGATGCCGTCGAGTCCGCCGGTGACGACCCGATCGCCGATGCGCACGTCGGCCTGGTTGGGCACCAGATCGAGCATCAGCGCCGCGCCGTCGGCGCGCTCGACGCCGCCGACCAGGCCCTGGCGGCGGCTGCGCTCGACCATCGCGCTCACCGACGACGCTGGATCCGTGATCAGCTGCACCTTGGCGTAGCGTCCAGCGGTGCGCACCACCCGGCCGATCAGGCCCTCGGGCGTGCGTACCGGCTGGTTGATCGACGGCGTCGCCGCGCTCGTGTGCAGCATCAGCGTGCGCAGGCGCGAGCGTGGATCGAGATAGACGACGTCGGCGATGCTGAAGGCGGTTTCGTTCTCGCGCCGCACCGCGCCGGCGATGCGCGCCAGGCTGCGCAGCTCTTCGTCGATGCCCTCGAGCCGCACCAGCTCGCCGTTGGCGGCGTCGAGGGCGGCGCGCAGGGCGACGTTCTCGGCGCGCACGCGGGCCAGATCGTGGCTGCGCGCGAAGGCGCCAGCGAGCGCGTCGGTGCCGCCGTCGGTGGCGCGCACGATCGGCGCCAGGGCGCCAAAGATCATGGCTTCGAGGCGGCTGCCCTCGGCGCTCGGGCGGGTGGTGAGCAGTACGAGCTGGCCGAGCAGCAGCACCGCCAACAGCACGTGCGCGCCGCGTCCGTCCACGTCAGTGGATCGAGACCTTGCGCAGCAGCTCCATGTCCTCGAGCACCCGGCCGATGCCGAGAACCACCGAGCACAGCGGATCGTCGGCGAGGACGACCGGCAGGCCGGTTTCCTGGCGCAGTCGCTCGTCGAGATTGCGGATCAGTGCGCCGCCGCCGGAGAGCACGATGCCTTTGTCCATGATGTCGGCCGAGAGCTCGGGCGGCGTCGTCTCGAGCGCCATGCGCACCGCGTCGACCACCTGCGCGATCGGTTCCTCGAGCGCCTCGCGCACCTCACTGTCGGTGATGGTCAACGTCTTCGGCACGCCCTGCACCAGATCGCGGCCCTTGATCTCCATCGAGAGCGGCTCCTGCAGCGGATGCGCCGAGCCGAGCTCGATCTTGATCTGCTCGGCGGTGCGCTCGCCGATCAGCAGGTTGTAGCGCCGCTTGAGGAAGTTGATGATCGCTTCGTCGAGCTCGTTGCCGGCGATGTTGAGCGAGCGGCTGTAGACCGCGCCGGCGAGCGAGATGACCGCGACGTCGCTGGTGCCGCCGCCGATGTCGACGATCATGTTGCCCGAGGGTTCGGTGATCGGCAGGCCGGCGCCGATCGCCGCCATCATCGCCTGCTCGACGAGATAGACCTCCGACGCGCCCGCCTGCTCGGCCGAGTCGCGCACGGCGCGCTTCTCGACCGGCGTGATCTCCGACGGCACGCCGATCACGATCCGCGGCCGCACCCAGCGGCGGCCGCCGTGGGCCTTGGCGATGAAGTATTTGAGCATCTGCTCGGTGATGTCGAAGTCGGCGATGACGCCGTCCTTCATCGGCCGCACCGATTCGATGTTGCCGGGCGTGCGGCCGAGCATCTCCTTGGCCTGATTGCCGACGGCCTCGATCTTGTTGTTGCGCTTGTTGATCACCACGACCGACGGCTCGCGCACCACGATGCCGCCGTTGCGGGTGAACACCAGCGTGTTGGCGGTGCCGAGGTCGATCGCGAGATCATCGGAGAAGACGCGGAGGATGGCGGGTAAGGGCATGACTGCGGTCGGGCTCCACGAAGCGCGGCGGCGCGAAAGTGCGCGGCCGTCGCGCGGACGGGTCGTTGGGAAAGAGCAGGTCGAACGGGCGGATCAATAGGCGTCGTCGACGAAGACCCGCTGCTCCTCCTGCGTCCGGTTGCCGGCGATGTCGGTCGCGATGATCTCGAGCTCGACCCAGCCGGTGGTGTCCATCTGGACGGTTTTCTCGAAGGTGCCGTCGAGGTTGACGGTGGCGGCCTCGCCGTTGATCACCACGCTGGCGCCGGGTTCGCTGCTGCCGCGCACCATGACCAGCGGGCCGAAGGGCTCGATCGCGTCGATCACCAGCGGCGGCGGCACGGTGTCCTGCAGCGCGGCGGTGCCGCGCAGGGCGGCGATGCGGAAGATGCGCGGCTCGCTCCAGGGTCCCTGGACGCCGCTGCCGTCGACCGCCGCCACCTGCCAGTAGAAGCTGCCCTCGCCGCGCAGGCCGAGCGTGGCGCTGGTCGTGCGGCGGACGTTCTCGATCACGGTCGAGGCGAAGAGGCGGTTGCGCGCCACGCGCAGGGCGTAGCGGCTGGCGCCGCTGACCGTTTCCCACGAGAGCTGCAGGCGCTCCTGGCGGTCGAGGTCGATCGAGGTCTCGGTCGCCGGCCGCACGAGCTTGGGCTGTTCGAGCAGGCCGCGCGTGCGGCTCAGGCCGCGGCGGGTCTGCTCGACCTGCTCGAGGGCGTTGACCGTGCGCTGCTCGCCGCCCTCGGTGGTGACGTCGAGCTGGCCGCGGAAGGCGGCGAAGCGGCCCTGGTTGCGCTCGCGATCGAAGGCGACCAGCGCCTCGGACGAGCGCCGGACGGTGGCCTCGGAGGCGGGCGTTGTGACCGTGGTCGAGCGGTCGGCGGTGTTGAGCTCGACCCAGCCGAAGACGAGGTCGGTGGCGCGCTCCTCGCGTCCGCCGCCGACCGGGTCACCGTCGTCGTCGCCGCTGCCGAGGCTGCCGAGATGCACCATCGTGTTCTGGCGCAGGGTGTAGATCGTGCCGTCGGGGAAGACGATCTCGGCCGAGGCGCCGTTGTCGGTCTTGACCCAGTCGCCGGGGTTGAGGCGGTCCTGGCTGCGTCCGCGCTTCCACGCGCCGCGCTCACCGCGGCGGTATTCGACGCTGCCCTCGACGCTCAGGAAGCGCAGATCGCCCTCGCCGCGGCCGATGCGCAGCAGCGAGCGCAGCACCAGCACGCTGCGCGTGCCGTGGTCGAGCGCGGCGGCGTAGTCGCCTTCATCGTAGCTGGCGCGCGCGCGCTCGAGATCGTCCCAGGCGCCGCCGTGCTCGTCGCGCATGCCGACGAAACTGTCGGTGCCCTCGAGCTGCTGGGTGAGCGAGGCACCTTCCTCGATCGTCGCTTCAGCCTCGGTCTTGAGGTTGCCCGCTTCCCAGAAGTTGAAGCCGACCCACGCGATGATCAGCAGCACGAAGAGCGTGGAGAAGCTCAGCGAGCGGCGGATGCTCTTGGTCGAGATGCTGTACCAGTCGCGGTCGTCTCGATTGGTGTTCATGGATCGCGTTGTCGAAGTTGCTGCGGCGGCGTTCGAAGAATCGTGGGGCGATGCGCATCGGGGCGCGGCGTCGGGCGTCCGACGACGGCGGCGACGGTTCACATACGGGGTATTGCGCTGGCGGATGAGATCGCGATGGGATGCGAGAACTACTCGGTCGAGACTACCATAGCGCGTCGCGCGGCGGGGTCGGTGGACGCCGCCGATCGCTTGCCCGGCGCGGGCGCTTCGTGGCAAGCTTGTCGTTCGCGCAGCGCTACCATCCGGTAGACTCGCGGCCTCGAAACCCCCCGATTTCAACGATCGTTCACCGCCCGCGACGGGCGGACCGAAACGTCCGGCGCGGCCCGCCCGCCGGATGTGCGCAGCACGGCGAAGGAGAGATGATGGCGCTTCAGTGGCTTCGTGATCAGATGAAATACCTCAAGTGGGTGCTGTGGATCGTCATCGCAGCGTTCGTCGTGCTCTTCGGCAACGACTGGAGCGGCGTCAACGCCCCGCTGCAGGCCGGCGACGTCGCCGCCACGGTCGGCGACGAAACGGTGACGATGGCCGAGTTCCGCCAGCAGTATCAGGCGATCGAGTCGCAGTACCGGCAGATCTTCGGCGATCAGTACAACGACGACATGATGCGCCGCTTCAACCTGCCGCAGCAGGCGCTCAACAACGCCATCCGTCGGCGCATTCTGCTGATGGAGGCGCGCGACATGGGCCTCGACATTGCCGATCAGGAGCTGCGCCGCGCGATTCTCGACATTCCCGGCCTGACCGACGACAGCGGCCGCTTCATCGGCTCCGACGCCTACAGCCGGCTGCTCCAGTCCAACCGCTACACGCCGGAGAGCTTCGAGGAGGCGATGCGCGACGATCTCTTGATCGCCAAGCTCAACAGCGTCCTGGCCGACACCGTCTACGTCTCCGACGCAGCGGTCGAGCGCGCCTACCGCGCGCAGTCCGAGACCGCGACCATCCGCTTCGTACAGCTGCCGGGCAGCGAATTTCCCGGCGTCGAGGTGCCGGCCGACGCGCTCCAGGCGTACTACGCCGACAACCAGGGCGACTACCAGTTGCCCGAGCGCCGGGTGGTGTCGTACATCCTGGTCGACGCGGTGCAGATGCGGCGCGACATCGAGGTCACCGACGACGAGATCAAGGCGTACTACGACGCCAATCCCGACAGCTACAGGCGCGAGGCGCAGGCGACGGCGCGCCACATCCTGCTGACGCTCGGTCCCAACCGCGACGAGGACGCCGCCCGCGCCGAGCTCGAGGCGCTCAAGGCGCGCATCGAGGGCGGCGAGGACTTCGCCGCGCTCGCGCGCGAGGCGTCGGACGATCCCGACACCCGCGACCGCGGCGGCGATCTCGGCAGCTTCGGCCGCGACGGCTTCGTCGCCGACTTCACCAACCCGATCTTCGCCGCCGATCCCGGCAGCCTGATCGGGCCGTTCAAGACCCAGTACGGCGTGCATGTGGTCGAGGTGCAGTCGGTGCTCGAGGCCGGCATGCGGCCGCTCGCCGAGGTCACGGCGCAGATCCGCGCCGTGCTGCTCAACGAGCGCACCCAGCAGCTGTCGGAAGACAAGGCCAAGGAGCTCTCGCAGCGCATCGGCGCCGAGGGCGTCACCACGGTCGACGGCCTGCGCGGCCTGGCCGAGGAGGCCAGCGTCGGCTTCCAGACCACGACGCCCTTCGGCGAGGGCGACGTCGTGCCGGGCATCGGCCGCGGGCAGTTCAACGAGATCGCCTTCGGCCTGAACCCTGAGGGCATTTCCGAGCCGGTCAAGGTGCCGCGCGGCTGGGCGATCCTGCGCCTCGACGCGATCGAGTCGCCGCGCCCGCAGACCTTCGAAGAGGTCGAGGCGCGCATTCGTCCGATCGTGCTGCGCGAGCAGCAGAAGGTCGCCGCCGAGGCGCGCCTGGCGGAGATCAAAGCGTCGCTCGAGGCCGGTAGCACGACCCTCGAGGAGACCGCCGAGACCCTCGGCCTCGAGCTGCAGGATGCGCCGGCGTTCAACGTCGACGGCAGTATCCCGGGCATCGGCGCCGACCGCGCGATCGTCGACGCGGCGCTCGCCGCCGACGCCGGCACCTTCGGCGGACCGTTCCCGACCCCGGTGGGCGCGATGCTCTTCGAGGTCACCGAGCGCGCGCTCTTCGATCCGACCGCGTTCACCGAAGCGCAGACGACCGTGCGCACCGAGGAGGAGCAGACGCAGCTGCGCAACCTGATGGCGTCGATCGTCGAGCTGCGCATGCGCGATCTCGACGTCCAGCGCGCGCCGGGCATCTTCGCCGCCTTCGGCATCGAGGATCCCGCCAGCCCGGTCGGATGATCGGACGCCTGACCGGCGTCGTCGCCGAGGCGACGCCGGATCGCGTTCTGCTCGACGTGCGCGACGTCGGCTACGAGGTGCACGTACCGCTCTCGACCTACGCCGAGATCGAGCGCCGCGCCGGTGATCGAGCCGATCCAGGCGACGCGCGCATCACGCTCGAAATCCACACCCAGGTACGCGAAGACGCGATCACGCTCTTCGGCTTCTGGACCGCCGCCGAGCGCCAATTCTTCGAACGCCTGATCGCGATTTCGGGCATCGGTCCGCGCCTGGCGCAGGCCGTGCTCTCGGGCCTGCCGCCGGGCGAGCTCGCGCGCGCGATCGTCGACGAAGATCTGCGCCGGCTGTCGGCGATTCCCGGCATCGGCAAGAAAACCGCGGCGCGCATGGCGATGGAGCTCAAAGACAAGGTCGGCGATCTGCTCGGCGCGGCTTCGGGCGTGCCCGCCGCGCAGCGGGCGACCGCGTCCGAGGACGACGATCTCGCCCTGGCGCTGCGCAACCTTGGTTACAAACCGGCCGCGGCGGCCGACGCGGCCGCGGCGGCGCGCGGCGAGGCACCCGACGCGCCACTCGCCGACCAGCTGCGTCGCGCCCTGCGCCGCCTGGCCAAGCTCTAAGGAGCGCGCGCAATGCTCGAGCAGCCGTCCGACCCGCGCCTGATCGACGGCGATCTGCGCGACGAAGACCGCGGCCTCGATCCGGCGCTGCGGCCCCAGCGCCTGGGCGACTACGTCGGCCAGGGCAAGGTGGTGCGCAACCTGCGCGTGTCGATCGAGGCGGCGCGCGCGCGCGGTGAATCGCTCGACCACATCCTGCTCTTCGGTCCGCCCGGCCTGGGCAAGACCACGCTCGCCCACATCATCGCCCGCGAGATGGACGCGCCGCTGCGCACGACCTCCGGGCCGACGCTCGAGAAGGCCGGCGATCTGGCCGCGATCCTCACCAACCTCGAGCCGGGCGAGGTGCTGTTTATCGACGAGATCCACCGCCTCGGCGCGACGGTCGAGGAGATCCTCTATCCGGCGATCGAGGACTACCGGCTCGATTTGGTGATCGGTCAGGGCCCGTCGGCGCGGACGATGGAAATCCCGCTGCCGCGCTTCACGCTGATCGGCGCCACGACGCGTGCCGGCCTGATCACCAAGCCGCTGCACGCGCGCTTCGGCATCGTCCATCGGCTCGACTTCTCCCGGCCGGCCGCGCTGGCGACGATCGTCCGCCGCTCGGCGCGCCTGCTCGAGATCGAGCTCGATGCCGACGGCGCCGAGGAGCTCGCGTGCCGCAGCCGCGGCACGCCGCGCGTCGCGAACCGCCTGCTGCGGCGCACGCGCGACTATGCCCAGGTCGAGGGCGACGGCATCATCGACCGCGACACCGCGCATCGCGCCCTCGATCTGCTCGAGGTCGACGAGCACGGCTTCGATGAGGTCGATCGCAAGATCTTGAGCGTCTTGATCGAGCGCTACGCGGGCGGCCCGGCTGGCCTGCGCGCGCTGGCGGCAGCGGTCGGCGAGGACCGCGGCACGCTCGAAGATCTCTACGAACCCTATCTGATCCAGGAAGGCTTCCTGCAGCGCACGCCGCGCGGCCGCGTCGCCACGGCCCGCGCCTACCGCCATCTCGGCCTGCGGCCGCCGACCGGGCACATCGGCGCGCCAACGCTCTTCGAGTAGTCCATTCGGTGCGGGTCGGCAGCAACTTTGCGCCGGCGGCCACCGTATGATGAAAGCGCGCACGCCGCGCGCATCGCCAACGCGTTCGCTCACCACCCAGCTCGCACCCGATGGGAGCCTGCATGCGCCGTCCTGATCGCTCCGCCATTCTGCCTCGCTTCTCGCTCGCCCGTCCGATCACGGTGCTGGTGATGCTGTTCAGCATCCTCGTGATCGGCGCGGTCGCGACGGTCGCTATCCCGCTCGAGCTGCTGCCGCGCGGTTTCACCAATCCGTTCCTCTTCGTCTTCACGACCTGGAACGACGCGCCGGCGGAAGAGGTGGTCGACAAGCTCACCGAGCCGCTCGAAGAAGAGCTCTCGACCGTGCCCGGCTTGGCGCGCGTCAACTCGTTCTCGAGCCAGGGCTTCGTGCAGGCCTTCGTCGGCTTCAAGTCGGGCGTCGACATGGACGTCGCCTACCGCGAGGTGCGCGACCGCGTGAACCGCGCCAAGGCGCGCATGCCCGAGGACGTCAACCGCATCCAGATTCGCAAGAACGACACCAACGCGTTTCCGGTCTACATGTTCGGCATCGCGATCGACGACTCGGTGATCGATTCATACAACCTGATCCAGAACGAGATCATCACGCCGATCAAGCGCATCGACGGCGTCGCCGGCATCCAGGCGCAGGGCCTCGAGGAGAAGGAGATCCTGATCGAGCTCGACCGCAGCAAGGCGACGTCGCTCGGCCTCAACATCTACCAGCTCGGCCAGCAGCTCGCCGGCGACAACTTTTCCCTCGCCAGCGGCAACGTGCGCACCGGTGACAAGAAATTGCTGCTGCGCTCGGTCGCCAAATACGACGATCTCGACGCGCTGCGCAACCGTCCGCTGACGCCGTCGGTGCGCCTCGGCGACGTCGCCACCGTGCGCTACGCCGTGCCCGAGCTGAACTACCGCGCGCGGGCGATGAGCAAGCCGGCGATCGCGATCTTCGTGCTCAAGGAATCGGAGGCGAACGCGATCGAGGTCGCCGACCAGGTCAACGCGGTGGTCGAGGGATTCAAGGACAATCCGCGCCTCGAGCTGATCGATCCCGCCGTCTTCCTGCATCAGGGGCAGGTGATCCGCGAGTCGCTCGCGACCCTGCTCGGCAGCGGACGCATCGGCGCCGGCATCGCGATCATCGTGCTCTTCTACTT
This sequence comes from Acidobacteriota bacterium, assembly GCA_039025295.1. Taxonomy (GTDB): domain Bacteria; phylum Acidobacteriota; class Thermoanaerobaculia; order Multivoradales; family J023; genus JBCCOR01. The sequence continues at coordinate 3,389 of JBCCOR010000043.1, read as the reverse complement.
TCTGCGCCGGATGCGCATGACGCTGATTATCACGCTCTCGATTCCGCTGAGCATGCTGATCGGCTTGACCGCGATGTATTTCTTCGGCGAGACGCTCAACATCCTCTCGCTGCTCGGCCTGATGATCTCGGTCGGGCTCCTGGTCGACAATTCAGTGGTCGTCGCTGAGAACATCTATCGATTGCACGCGGCCGGCGCGAGCCGGCGCGAGGCGTGCATTCGGGGCGCGTCGGAAATCTCGCTGGCGATCGTCATGGCGACACTGACGACGATCATCGTCTTCCTGCCGGTGTCGCTGGTCGAGGGGCAAGGGCAGTTCTTCCTGATGCGGCTGTCGATTCCGATCTCGGTGTCGCTCGTGGCGTCGCTGTTCGTGGCGCTGATCTTCGTGCCGCTGAGCTGCTACCTGACCCTGCCGCCCAACCGCACCGTCGAACTGCGGCGCGCCTCGGTCGGCGCGGGCTCGCCGGTCGGCTGGTTCCAGCGCCTGCGCCGCCGCAGCCGGATCGTGATGAGCGCGATCTACACCCGCACCATGGCGCCGCTCAACGCCGGCTACACGCGCATGCTCGGCTTCTTCATGCGCCGGCGGCTCGATCTGATCCTCGCCGTCATGGCGGTGTTCGCGATCACCCAGGGCGTTGCGTTCGACAAAGTCGACGTCGTCGGCATGCAGGAGGAGGAGCGCGGCGCGATCGAGATCGACGTCGACCTGCCGCAGAACACGCTGCTGGAAGAGGCCGAGCAGTATTTCCAGACGATCGAGAAGGCGCTCGAGCGCAACAGCGAAGCCTGGGATCTCGACGGCTATTTCATCTTCCATCGCGCCACCAACGGCGAGGTGCAGGCGTGGCTCAAGAACCCGCGCACCAACGATCTGCCGGTGCGCGAGATCACCGAAAAGCTGCTCGCGTCGCTGCCGGAAAAAGCTGGCGCGAAAGCGTTCACCGGCGACGAGAGCCTCGACGAGCAGGAGCGGACCAACCGCCAGATCTTCACCCTCTACGGCAACGAGCCGCAGGTGCTCGAGGACACGGCGTCGGAGCTCGGTGCGCTCTTCGTGCAGGTGCCGGGCGTTCTGGGCATCAAGAAAGCCAGCGACCAGCCGGCCAACCAGCTCGCGCTGGTGGTCGACCGCGATCGCGCGCAGAACCTCGGCATCAACCCGCAGGTCGTCGCCGGCACGGTCGCCTACGCGCTGCGCGGTCAGGCGCTGCCGAAGTTCTACCGCGACGGCAAGGAGATTCCGGTCCGCGTTCGCTTCCAGGAGCAAAATCGCGAGAGCCTCGATCAGCTGGCTGATTTCCAGATTCCGACCGGCACCGGCGACGTCGTGCGGCTGTCGAGCGTAACCGCGGCCGAGCGCCTGCCGGGCGCCAAGCGCATCGTGCGGCGCGACAAGCAGATCGCGCGCACGATCACCATCGAGCTCGAGCCCGGCACCGAGAAGGAGACCCGCGAGCGCCTGGTGGCGATGGCCCAGAAGATCGACTTGCCCGAGGGCGTGCGCTTCGGCACCGAGACCCTGCAGACCGGGCCCGACGAGGACGTCAAGAGCATGATGTTCGCCATGCTGCTCTCGACGATCTTCATCTATCTCCTGATGGGCTTCCTCTTCGAGAGCTTCGTGCTGCCGCTGTCGATCCTGATGACCATTCCACTCGCCGGCATCGGCGTCGGCTGGGTGCACTACTTCGCCGGGCACGACATCGACTTCCTGGGCGTCGTGGGCATCGTCCTGCTGGTCGGCGTCGTGGTCAACAACGGCATCGTGCTGATCGACTACGTCAACCGCCTGCGCGCCGAGGGCATGGCGCGTCGCGAGGCGGTGCTGCTGGCGGCCGACCGCCGCTTCCGGCCGATCATGATGACCGCGCTGACCACGGTGGCGGGCATGATTCCGCTCACCCTCGGCGGCACCAACAGCATCGGCATGAGCTACACCAGTTTCGGCCTGACGCTGATCGGCGGCATGACCACGGCGACCCTGCTCACCCTGCTGGTGGTGCCGGTCGCCTACACGCTCTTCGACGACGTGCGGCTCAAGACCGCGTCGGTGCTGCGCCGCGCGGTCAAGCCGCGGCGCGGCGGCGGCGGCGTGTCCGCAGCTGCGGCGAGCACGACCGGCGTCGCGGCGACCGGCGTCGCGCCGTCAGCCGCGCCAGGGCCGCTGCCGCCCGATCACGGCTGATCCGCCTTGCGCGTCGTCCGGCGGATCGACGCCGACTGCCCGGCGTCGTCGCAGGCGCCGAACCCCGACGCACGATCGTCGGATCGCGGCGCGATGCGTGCCTGGCCGGCCGTCCAGCTGCGCCGCAGTTTCTGCACCTGGCAAACCTGGCCGGCGCGGCGCCACGCGCTGGCGCTCGCGCTGCTGCTCGCGGTCGCGGTCGTGCGCTGGGGGCCGTGGCTCTTCGCGGCGACGCCGCTCGACGACGAGGCGGTCTATCTCGTCGCCTTCGCCGCGCGCGCGGCCGGCGAGCCTGTCTACACCGGCATCTTCTTCTATCCGCCGCCCTTCGCCGACGCTGGCGCCTGGCTGCTCGAACGCTTTGGGACGACCGGCGTGCTCGCGGTGCTGCGCGCGATCAACGTCGCCGGGCTCGCGCTGCTGGTCTGGATCGCCGCGGCCTGGCTGCCGCTCGGCTGGCGCGGGCGCGTGCTGGCCGCGACGCTGGTGATCGCGCTCTCGCCGGCCGTGCGCCTCGGCCTGCAGTGGGGCAATCTCTCGTTCGCGGTCGCGGGTCCGCTGGTGCTCGGCGTGCTCTGGGCGGCCCGACGACCGCTGACGTCGGCGCTGATGCTCGGTCTCGGCCTGGTGATCAAGCCGCTCGCGCCGGGCGCGCTGGTGGTGCTGGCGGTCGTGCGGCCGCGCGGCGCGCGCTGGTCGCGTCAGCAGACGGCGGCGGTGCTCGGCGGCGCGCTGGCGCTGGCGCTGCTGCTGGCGACGCCCGGCCTCATCGATTTCCTCGATCTGCGCGGCGGCAAAGGCGTTACCGCGCGCAACGCGTCGCTGCACCGCGTCGTCTACAGCGTCGGCCACGCGGCCGTTGGCGCAGCGCCCTCGGCGCTGGCGCTGGCCGCGCTGATCGCGCTCGCAACGGCGGCGATCGGCGGCTGGCTGAGCCTGCGTCGCAGGCGCGCCTGCGGTCCGGCGTCGATACTCAGCCTGGCGACCACCGTGGCGCTGCTCGCCACGCCGCTGCTCTGGAGCCACAGCCTGCTGCTCAGTCTGCCAACGCAGATGATGGCCGTCGCGATTGCCGCGTCGCGTCGCGCGCAGGCCGAGGACGCCGCATCGCGTCGTGCGCGCGACTATGAGATCGCCGTCGTCGTCCTGCGCGCGCTCGCGATTCACTTAAGCGAGGGCGTCGGCGCGCTCGATCGGC
>JBCCOR010000042.1:0-13976 GCA_039025295.1 Acidobacteriota bacterium | reverse complement strand
GATCGGCGTTCCCGCCAAAGTGGCTTCGGTCGAGTACGATCCCAACCGGTCGGCCCGCATCGCCCTTTTGCACTACGCCGACGGCGAGAAGCGCTACATCCTGTGGCCCTCGACCCTCGAGGTCGGATCCACCGTGGTCGCCGGGCCGGAGGCCGAGATCAACCCGGGCAACGCCCTGCCGCTGCGCAACATGCCTCTCGGTACGATTCTTCACAACATCGAGCTGAAGATCGGCAAGGGTGGCCAGATGGTGCGCTCGGCCGGCACCGGCGCCCAGCTGATGGCCAAAGACGGCGACTACGCCCAGGTCAAGCTGCCGTCCGGCGAGGTGCGCCGCGTGCACCTCAACTGCTACGCCTCGATCGGCAGCGTCGGCAACAAAGAGCACGATGTCGTCAGCTACGGCAAAGCCGGACGCCGGCGCTGGCTCGGACGCCGTCCGCACAACCGCGGCGTCGTCATGAACCCAGTCGATCATCCGATGGGCGGTGGTGAGGGTCGCTCGAGCGGCGGCCGGCATCCTTGTACGCCCTGGGGCGTGCCCACCAAGGGCTACAAGACCCGCAACAACAAGCGGACCGACAGCATGATCGTCCGCCGTCGCAACAAGCGCTAGGGGCTGCCATGTCACTGTCACTCAAGAAGGGCTACTACATCGACGACCATCTCGTGGAGAAGGTCGAGAAGATGAACCAGGGCGAGCGCAAACGCGTGATCAAGACCTGGTCGCGCCGCTCGACGATCATTCCTGAAATGGTCGGCCACACCATCGCCGTCCACAACGGCACCAAGTTCATCCCGGTCTACATCAGCGAAAACATGGTCGGCCACAAGCTGGGCGAATTCGCGATGACCCGCACCTTCCGCGGACATGCCGGCAAGAAGGAGCGCATGGCGGGTCGCCGCTGAGCGCGAAGGAACGATCATGGAAGTCGTCGCACGTCTCCGTCATCTCCAGGCGTCGCCGCAGAAGGTGCGTCTGGTCGCCGACCTCATTCGCGGTCGCGACGTTCAGGAAGCCCTGAACGTTCTGAGCACGACCAAGAAATACGCCGCGCAGCCGCTCTCGAAGCTGCTGCAGTCGGCGGTCGCCAACGCCGAAAACCGCGATCCCGACGTCGATATCGACCGCCTCTACGTGCGGGAAATCTTCGTCGACGGTGGGCCGACCTTCAAGCGCGTCTGGTTCACCACGATGGGACGCGCGTTCCGCAAGCTGAAGCGTCAGAGCCACATCACCGTCAAGCTCGATCTGCGGGCCGACGCCGACGGCGACGACGCCTGAGCGCCACTCGAGGAGTTCGATTCATGGGTCAGAAAACACATCCCTACGGCTTCCGGCTGGCGTACAACAAGACGTGGCACTCGCGCTGGTACGCGGACAGCGACTATGCCGACACGCTGCATCAGGACCTGCGCCTGCGCAACATGCTCAAGAAGCGCCTGTCACACGCGGGCGTCAGCGAGATCGACATCGAGCGCGCGGCCGACCGCCTGCGCGTCACGATCTACACCTCGCGCCCGGGCATCATCATCGGCCGCAAGGGTGCTGAGGTCGACAAGCTGCGCGACGAGCTGAAGCGGTTCACCGGCCGCGAGGTCCACATCAACATTCAAGAGATCCAGCGCCCCGAGCTCGACGCGCAGCTGGTGGCGGCTTCGATTGCCGGCCAGCTCGAGCGTCGCGTCTCCTTCCGTCGCGCGATGAAGAAGGCGATGGAGTCGGCGTTCCGCTTCGGCGCCAAGGGCATCAAGATCATGGTCTCGGGCCGCCTCGGCGGCGCTGAGATCGCCCGCCGCGAGTGGTACCAAGAAGGTCGTCTGCCGCTGCACACGCTCAAGGCCGACATCGACTACGGCTTCGCCGAAGCCGGCACGACCTACGGCGTGATCGGCTGCAAAGTCTGGATCTACAAGGGCGATCGACTGCGCGAGCGCGGTCGTCGCACCGGCGCCTGAGCGGCTTTGGAGGACTGACATCATGCTGATGCCCAAGAAGGTCAAGTACCGCAAGATGCATCGCGGCCGGATGCGCGGCCGCGCCAAGGGCGGCGACTATCTCGCCTTCGGCGACTACGGCATCCAGGCCCTCGAGCCCGGTTGGATCACCTCCCGCCAGATCGAGGCTGCCCGTATCGCCATGACCCGTCACATCAAGCGTGGCGGTAAGGTCTGGATCCGCATCTTTCCCGACAAACCGGTGACCAAGAAGCCGCTCGAAACCCGTATGGGTAAGGGTAAAGGCAACCCGGAATTCTGGGTGGCCGTGGTCAAGCCGGGCCGCATCCTGTACGAGCTCGAAGGCGTGAGCGTCGAGCTGGCCGAAGAGGCGATGCGCCTGGCCCGGATGAAGCTTCCGATCAAAACGCGTTTCGTGACGCGCAACGACGCCGCCAAGTAAGCCGCGCGGGAGGACCACGACGATGAAAGCATCGGAGCTGCGCGAGCTCACCGAAGACGAGCTGCGCGAGAGAGAACAAGATTTGGCCCAGCAGCTGTTCACGCTGCGCATGCAGCGCGTGACCGGCCAGCTGGACAACCCCGCCAAGATGGGACAGGCGCGGCGCGATCTGGCGCGCGTCCTGACCATTCTGGGCGAGAAGCGCCGCAGCGCGTGAGGCACGAGTGATGAGCGAAACCGCAGCCGCGAACGCGACCGTCGCCGCCGATCCGCACCGTCAGGTGCTGGTCGGCACGGTCGTCAGCAACAAGATGGACAAGACCGTGGTGGTCGCCGTCGAGCGCACCATCATGCATCGCTTGTACCAGCGCTATGTGAAGAAGACCAAGAAGTTCACCGCCCACGATGCGACCAACGCGTGCGCCGTCGGCGACCGCGTGGTGATCGAGTCCTGCCGTCCGCTCTCGAAGAGCAAGCGCTGGACGATCAAAGACATCGTCGAGCGCGCCGAGGAGCGATAAACCATGATTCAGATGGGAAGCGTGCTCGACGTCGCCGACAACTCGGGCGCCAAGAAAATCGCCTGCATCACGCTGCTCGGCGGCTCGTCGGGCCAGTACGGCCAGGTCGGTGACGTGATCACCGCTTCGGTCAAGGAAGCCCTGCCCGACGGCACCGTCAAGAAGGGTACCGTGGTCAAGGCGGTGATCGTCCGAACGCGCAAGGCGACGCGCCGCAAGGACGGCAGCTACATCCGCTTCGACACCAACTCGGCGGTCTTGATCAACGAGAACCGTGAACCGGTCGGCACCCGCGTCTTCGGCCCGATCGCCCGCGAACTGCGCGAGCGTCGGTTCATGAAGATCGTCTCCCTCGCCCCCGAGGTGCTCTGAGGAGGCCATCATGCAGAAAGTCAAAATCAAGAAAGACGACCAGGTCATGGTCACCGCTGGCAAGGACCGGGGCACGCGCGCCAAGGTGCTGCGCGTCTACCCGAACAAGGGCACGGCGATCGTCGAGCGGGTCAATCTGGTCAAGAAGCACACGCGTCCGAATCCCCAGCGGCAGATCCAGGGCGGCATCCTCGAGCGTGAGGCGCCGATCCGACTGTCGAATCTGATGGTCGTTTGCCCGACCTGCAGCAAGCCTTCGCGCCTGGGACGCCAGCGTCTCGAGAACGGCGACGCGGTGCGCCTCTGCAAGCACTGCGGCAACACCTTCAAGTGAGCGAGAGCGTCATGGCAGAAGCATCCACCTACGTGCCGCGCATGCGCCAGCTGTACCACGACGAGATCGTCGGTCAGCTGCAGAGCGAGTTCGGCATCGAGAACATCATGGCCGTGCCGCGGCTCGAGAAGATCAATCTCAACGTCGGTCTCGGCGAGGCGTCGCGCAACATCAAGCTGCTCGACGAAGCCCAGGCCGAGCTCACGCAGATCGCCGGTCAGCACGCGGTGCGCACGCGCGCCAAGAAATCGATCGCCGCTTTCAAGCTGCGCGAGGGCATGCCGATCGGTTGCCGCGTCACGCTGCGCGGCAGCCGCATGTGGGAGTTCCTCGATCGCCTGATCACCGTCGCGCTGCCGCGCGTGCGTGATTTCCGTGGCGTGTCGACCAAGGCCTTCGACGGCCGCGGTAACTACACCCTCGGCGTGCGCGATCTCCTGATCTTCCCCGAGGTCGACGGCAACCGGACGACCTTCACGAAGGGCATGAACATCACCATCGTCACGACCGCCGCGCGCGACGAGCACACCCGCTTCCTGCTCAGCAAGCTCGGCATGCCGTTCGTGCGACCGGGCGTCAACTGAGCGGAGAAGGTACGACATCATGAGTATGACCGATCCGATCTCCGACCTGCTGACGCGCATCCGCAACGCGATCATCGCCAAGCACGATCGCCTCGACGTGCCGGCCTCGCGCATCAAGGAAGCCGTCTGCCGCCTGCTCGCCAAGCAGGGCTATCTGCTCGACGTCGAGCGCATCGACGGCACGCCGCAGGACAGCTTGCGCGTCTACCTGCGCTACGCGCCCGACGGCACCCCGGCGATCACCCACATCAGCCGGGTGAGCAAGCCGGGCCGCCGGGTGTACCGCGGCTCCGACGCGATCAAGCCGATCCTCAACGGCCTGGGCGTCGCCATCGTCTCCACCTCGCGCGGTCTGATGACCGACCACGACGCCCGCGCGCAGGGCGTCGGCGGCGAGATCCTCTGCCAGATCTGGTAAGGAGGCATCATGTCCCGCATCGGCAAACTCCCGATTCCCGTCCCCAAGGGCGCGACCATCACGATCGAAGACGGTCGGTTCCACGTCAAGGGCAAGAAAGGCGAGGTCACTGAGCGTCTGCTGCCCGAGTGCCCGGTTACGCTGGAAGACGGCGTCATCCGGGTCACCCGCATCGACGAGCAGGGTCCGACCCGCGCCAAGCAGGGACTGATCCGTTCGCTCCTGGCCAACGCCGTCCGCGGCGTCACCGAGGGCTGGGAGAAGAAGCTGGCCGTGGTCGGCGTCGGCTACCGTGCCGACGTCAAGGGCAAGCAGATCAACTTTGCCCTCGGCTACTCCCACGACGTGATCTACCCGATTCCCGAGGGCATCGAGGTCGAGATCGACAAGTCGAACAACATCACCGTCCGCGGTGCCAACAAGCAGAAGGTCGGCCAGGTGGCCGCCGAGCTGCGCAGCCTGCGACCGCCCGATCCCTATAAGGCCAAGGGCATTCGCTACGCGGACGAGAACATCCGGCGCAAGGTCGGTAAGGCAGGCGGCCGCTAAGGCCGACCAGGAGCGACGTGATGAGCGACAAGCGAATCCGCACGAAGCACCAGCGCCGCATTCGCGCCCACTGGCGCGTGCGTGCCAGCGTGACCGGCACGACCGAGCGTCCGCGCCTGGCCGTGTTCAAGAGCAACCGGTACGTCTACGCCCAGATCATCGACGATGCGCAGGGCGTGACCCTGGCCCAGGCCAACTCGGCCGAGGCCGACGTCCGCGGCGGTCTCGAGGGCTCGAGCGCAACCATCGACGCGGCCCGCGTGGTCGGCGAGCTGGTCGCCTCGCGCGCGCTCGACAAGGGCGTCAAGCAGGTCGTCTTCGACCGCGGCGGCTACATTTACCACGGCAAGGTCAAAGCACTGGCCGACGCGGCCCGCGAGAAAGGGCTGGACTTCTAAGGAGCGAAAGCGTGGCCAGGAACTACGAGCGCGAATCCGAATTCATCGAGCAGGTGGTGCACATCAACCGCGTGACCAAGGTGGTCAAGGGCGGCAAGAACTTCTCGTTCTCCGCCCTCGTGGTGATCGGCGACGGCAACGGCCGCGTCGGCTACGGCTCGGGCAAGGCGAAGGAGGTCCCGAGCGCGATCCGCAAGGGCATCGAGGTCGCCAAGAAGAACATGATCGAGGTGCCGATGGTCGAGACGACCATCCCGCACCAGATCGTCGGCATCTTCAGCGCGGGCCGCGTGCTGCTCATGCCGGCGTCGCCCGGTACCGGCGTCATCGCTGGTGGCCCGGTGCGCGCGGTGATCGAGTGCGCGGGCATTCAGGACATCCTGACCAAGTCGCTCGGCACGACCAATCCGCACAACGTCGTCAAGGCGACCTTCCAGGGCCTGATGGAGCTGCGCGACCACGACACGGTCATGAAGCTCCGCGGTCTGAGCGCCTGACGCGGAACCATTACGAGACGAACCGTCGCATCGATCCGGCCCGCCGGCCGATGCGATTTCAGCGTGAGGACGACACGACCATGTCGGACGAAAACAGCCAGAACAACACGATCAAGATCGAGCAGGTGCGTAGCCCGATCGGCTACAACAAGCGCCAGCGCGAGGTGCTGCGCGGCATCGGTCTGCGCCGGATCCGCCACGTGGTCGAGCGCCAGGACACGCCCGCCGTCCGCGGCATGATCGCCAAGATTCCTCACCTCGTGCGGGTGATCGAGGAGTAATCCGATGAAACTTCACGACCTTTCGCCCGCGCCGGGCAGCCGCAAGAACAAGAAGCGCGTTGGCCGCGGTCCGGGCTCTGGCACCGGCAAGACCGCCGGTCGCGGTATGAACGGCCAGAAGTCACGCGCCGGCTACAGCCGTCGCATCGGCTTCGAGGGCGGCCAGATGCCGCTCATCCGGCGCGTGCCCAAGCGGGGTTTCACCAACATCTTCCGCGTCGAATACACCGCGGTCAACCTGCGCCAGCTGGCTGACTTCGAGGGTGAGGTCACCCTCGAGACGCTGGTGGCGCATGGCATCGCGCGGCCGAAGGCGCGGGTCAAGATCCTTGCCGACGGCGAAATCGACAAGGCCCTGACCGTCAAGGCGCACAAGTTCAGCCGCGCGGCGCGCGAGAAGATCGAAGCCGCCGGTGGCACCTGCGAGGAAGTGGCCCCGTGAGCCAGCTGCAAAACGCGATTGGGAACATCTTCGCGATTCCCGATCTGCGCAAGCGCATCTTTTTCACGTTCGGCCTGCTCGCGGTCTACCGCATCGGCTGCGTGATCCCGACGCCGGGCGTCAATCCGACGGCGCTGCTGGAGCTGATCCAGCAGGCGCAGGGCACGGTGCTGGGCTTCTTGAACACCTTCACCGGCGGCTCGATCGAGCGCGCCGCGGTGTTCTCGCTCGGCATCATGCCGTACATCACAGCGTCGATCATCCTGCAGCTGCTGACCGTCGTCTCGCCCTATCTCGAGAAGCTCTCGAAGGAAGGCGAGCTCGGTCGGCGCAAGATCACGCAGTACACGCGCTACCTGACCCTGGTCGTCTCCGCCATCCAGTCGCTCGGCATTGCCTTCACCATCGAAGGCTTCACCTCGCCGGGCGGCTTGCCGCTGGTGACCAACCAGGGCTGGGACTTCCGCCTGATGACCGTGCTGACCCTGACCACCGGCTGCGCCTTTGTGATGTGGCTCGGTGAGCAGATCAGCGAGCGCGGCATCGGCAACGGCATCTCGCTGATTATCTTCGCGGGTATCGTCATCGGCCTGCCGAGCGCGATCTGGAGCACCTTCCAGCGCGCCACGAGCGGTGACATCAACCTGATCGCGGTGGTCGCACTGATCCCGTTCATGCTCGCGGTCACGGCGTACATCGTCTACATGGAGCGCTCCCAGCGACGCATTCCGGTGCAGTACGCCAAGCGCGTCGTCGGTCGCAAGGTCTTCGGCGGCCAGAACACCTACCTGCCCCTGCGCGTCAACACCGGCGGCGTCATCCCGGTCATCTTCGCCAGCTCGATCATCATCGTGCCGGCGACGCTGGCGGGTCTCCTGCCGCAGGTCGAATGGGTGCAGCGGATCGCCGACACCATCTCGTGGGGTCAGCCGATCTACTACGTGCTTTACGGTGCGTCGATCATCTTCTTCTCGTTCTTCTACGTGTCGATCATCTTCAATCCGCAGGACACGGCGGAGAACATGCGGAAATACGGCGGCTTCATCCCGGGCATCCGCTCCGGGCGTCGGACGGCCGAGTACATCGACCGCATCCTCACCCGCCTGACCGTCATCGGTGCGCTCTACCTGGCGGCGGTGTCGATTCTGCCCGAGCTGATGCTCTTCGGCCTCAAGGTCGACGGCCTGCCGTTCGTCGGCGATCAGCTCGACGCTGCGCTGCCCGAGTTCCTCACCCAGGGCCTGGGCATCGACTTCTACTTCGGCGGCACCTCGCTGCTGATCGTGGTCGGCGTCGCGATGGACTTCGTCCAGCAGCTCGAGAGCCAGCTGGTGATGCGAAACTACGACGGCTTCCTCAAGAAAGGACGGATCCGTGGCCGCCGCTGAGCCGAGCGGCGCGCCGCGCCGCATCGTGTTCCTCGGCCCGCCCAACTCGGGCAAGGGCACGCAGGCCAGTCAGCTGGCCGAGACGCTCGGCGTGCCGGCGATCTCGACCGGCGAGATGCTGCGCGCCGCGGTCGCCGAGGGCAGCGCCCTCGGCAAGCGCGTCGAGGACGTCATGGCCCGCGGCGAGCTGGTCGACGACGCCATGATGGCCGACGTCGTCCGCGCGCGCCTGGGTCAGGACGACGCCGGTCGCGGCTTCATCCTCGACGGCTATCCACGCACGCTGCCGCAGGTCGAGACCCTCACGGGCATCCTCGCGGCGCTCGACCAGCAGCTCGACCACGTGGTGCTGATCGACGCACCCGTCGAGGTGCTCGTGGCGCGCGCGTTGGCGCGCGGCCGCGCCGACGATCAGGAAGACATCGCGCGCGAGCGTCTGCGCGTCTACGAAGCCAAAACCGCCCCGCTGGTCGCGCACTACGACGATGCGGGTCTGCTTCGTCGGGTCGACGGCGACCAGACGATCGACGAGGTGCGCGACGCCCTGCATCGCGCGGTCGGGGTGGTATAATTGGCGATCACGGTCAAGACGCCCGGCGAATTGGAACTCATGAATGCAGCCAATCGCATCGTCCATGGGATTCTGCAGGGCATCGAGGAGCGGATCGCGCCCGGCGTGACCACCGGTGAACTCGACCGATGGGCCGAGGCAACCATCCGCGACGCGGGCGGCGTGCCGGCGTTCCTCAACTACCGAGGATTCCCCAACACGCTCTGCACCGCCCTCAACGACGTGATCGTCCACGGATTTCCGGACGACCGTTTGCTCGAAGACGGCGACATCGTCGGCCTCGACTGCGGCGTCCTCTACAAGGGCTACTACGGCGACTCGGCGCGGACCTACGCGGTCGGCGCGGTTTCCGAAGAAGCGGCCCAGCTCCTTCTGGTGACCCGGGAAGCGCTCGACCGCGCGGTCGACTGCGTGCGCCCGGGCAATCATCTGTCCGCCATCGGCCACGCCGTGCAGCAGCACGTCGAGGCTCACGGCTTCAGCATCGTGCGCGACTTCGTCGGGCACGGCATCGGCACGTCGCTGCACGAAGAGCCCCAGGTGCCGAACTACAGCAAGCGTGGCAATCGCGGACCGCGGCTCAAGCCGGGCATGGTGCTCGCGATCGAGCCGATGGTCAACGTCGGCGCCCACCAGGTCAAGATGGACGCCGACGGCTGGACCGCGCGCACGCGCGACGGCTCCCTGTCGGCGCACTTCGAATATTCCGTGGCGGTGACCAAGGACGGCCCTTGGATCCTGGGCATCGACCGCAACGAACAACGGGCACAAAAGGCGAGCTGACGACCGCGGGGACGCGGCCGCTGCTGAAAGCCTGCAGACGCCACCACAAGGAGAAAGCCGTTTTGGCGAAAGAAGACGCGATCGAAGTCGAAGCGGTGGTCAGCGAGACGCTGCCCAACGCGATGTTTCGTGTGGAGTTGGAAAACAAGCACCAGGTGCTCGCGCACATCTCCGGAAAAATGCGCAAGCACTTCATCCGCATTCTCCCCGGCGACCGCGTCCTCGTTGAGCTTTCTCCCTACGATTTGACCCGTGGCCGCATCGTTTATCGACTCAAATAAGACGACGCTGCGTTCGTCTTCCGCAAGGATACTGAGATGAAAGTTCGAGCTTCCGTGAAGCGCATTTGTTCCAATTGCAAGGTGATCCGCCGCCGCGGCGTGGTGCGGGTGATCTGTGTGAACCCCAAGCACAAGCAGCGCCAGGGCTGAGGACACGACGATGGCACGCATTTCGGGCGTCGACCTGCCGCGTAACAAGCAGGTTTGGATCGGTCTGACCTACATTCTCGGCATCGGTCGCACGCTCTCGCGCCAGATTCTGGCCGAGGCGGAGATCGAGCCGACCACGCAGGTCAAGGATCTGACGGAGGAAGAGACCCGTCGGATCCGCAAGATCATTCAGGACACGTATCGGGTCGAGGGTGATCTGCGCAAAGAAGTTGCGCAGAACATCAAGCGGCTCATGGAAATCGGCTGCTATCGCGGCGTGCGCCATCGGCGCAACCTGCCGGTGCGCGGCCAGCGAACCCACACCAACGCCCGCAGCCGCAAGGGACCGCGTCGCATGACCGTTGCTGGCAAGAAGCGTCCGACCAAATAAGACATCCCGTTCAACCGGCACTGGGTAGGTAATACATCATGGCGAGAGGATCCCGCAGGGGTGGTGACCGTCGCGGAGGTGGTGGCGCGCGTCGCAAAGACCGCCGCAACATTCCGCACGGCATGGCCTTCGTTCAGGCAACTTTCAACAACACGCTGATCACCGTCACCGATCCCGAGGGCAACGTCCTCGCGTGGTCGTCGGCGGGCAAGATGGGTTTCAAGGGCTCGCGCAAGGGCACTCCGTTCGCGGCGCAGGTCGCGGCGGGCAACGCCGGTCAGACCGCCAAGGACATCGGTGTCCGCTCGGTCGACGTGCAGGTCAAGGGCCCCGGCGCCGGCCGCGAGTCCTCGGTGCGCGCCCTGCAGGCGGCGGGTCTCGAGGTGAAGTCGATCAAGGACGTCACCCCGATTCCGCACAACGGCTGCCGTCCGCGCAAGCGCCGCCGCGTCTGACCCCGCTTTCTCTCATTCCGCAGAACGAATCGCGCCCCGTCGACGGCCTCAGAGCCCGGCGGGGCCGCGGTGTCCCCAGAAGGAGTCCATCTATGCTGTGGAAAGGTTTCCAGCGTCCGAAGCGCGTCGACATCGATGCCGAAACCGCAACGGACGTCTACGGCAAGTTCACGGCGCAGCCGTTCGAGCGTGGCTTCGCCACGACCGTCGGCAACAGCCTGCGCCGCTGTCTGCTGTCGTCGATCGAGGGTGCTGCGATCACCGCGATTCAGATCGAGGGTGTGCTGCACGAGTTCTCGTCGATCCCGGGCGTCATCGAGGACGTCACCGACATCATCCTGAACCTGCGCAAGGTGCCGGTGCGTCTGCTCGGCGAAGAGGCGGTCAAGCATCTGAGCGTCGACATGCAGGGCCCGGGCGTTTTGACGGCGGGCGATCTCTCGGGTGATCCGTCGGTCGAGATCTGTGATCCCAGCGTGGTGATCGCGACGCTCAACGACGAAGCGCATCTCAAGATGCAGGTCGAGGTCCGCAACGGCCGCGGCTACCTCACGGCCCACAAGAACTACGATGACACGATGAGCATCGGCTGGGTGCCGGTCGATTCGGTGCACAGTCCGGTCAAGCGGGTCAACTACCGCGTCGAGCCGGCGCGCGTGGGTCGTGCGACCGACTACGAGCGCCTGGTGCTCGAGATTTGGACCAACGGCACGCGTAAGCCCGACGAGACGCTGTCGCTCGCGTCGATGCTGCTGCGCGACCATCTCGGCATCTTCACGCATGCGGAAGAGAGCATGAAGGAAGAGAAGCCGGAACCGGTGCCGCAGGAGCTGTCGGATCTCGACCGCTTGCTGGCGCGCAGCATCGACGAGCTCGACTTGTCGGTGCGCTCGGCGAACTGTTTGAAGAACGCGAACATCCACACATTGCGCGACCTGGTACGCCGCAGCGAGCGCGACATGCTCGAGACCAAGAACTTCGGCAAGAAGAGCTTGGAGGAGCTGCAGGACGTGCTTGGCCAGCTCGGCTTGTCGTTCGACATGGACGTCCCCGAGCAGCCGCCGACGCCGATTGGCGCCGCGGCGCCGGCGCCGGCCGAGGAAGCGGTCGTCGCTTCCTAAGGAGAGGAGAACACCATGCGTCACAACCATCATGGCCGCAAGCTCGGCCGCACGACGTCGCATCGTCGTGCGATGTTCCGCAACCAGCTCGCGTCGCTGATCGAGCACGAGCGCATCACGACGACGCTGCACAAGGCGAAGGAGCTTCGTCCTTTGATCGAGAAGATGGTCACGCGCGGCCGCGACAACACGGTGCACTCGCGCCGTTTGGTCGGCCGGATGATCGCGGACCGTTCTGTGATCAAGAAGCTCTTCGACGAGATCTCCCCGCGCTTCGCCGATCGTCCGGGCGGCTACACCCGGATCATGAAGCTCGGCCCGCGCCACGGCGACGGCGCCGAAATGGCGATCATCGAGTTCGTCGACTACGACAAGGACGCCCAGGCGTCGGAGGCTGCGGACGGCTGATCGGCTGCCGCTGACCTCGATCTTCGGGCGCTTGCGTGGTGCCCTGAAGTCTATGAACCCCGCGAACGGCTGTAGCCGTCGCGGGGTTTTGTATTGGGTAAGGTCAATCCGTGTTGGGTCAGCTATCGCGTTCAACTAGCAGCTGCGCAGAACCATCTTCCCACTGATCCAGGTTGCAAAAGACCACCGCATACTCGTCAACGTTGCGCCGTTCCGGCGGCGACGTCTGCGCAGTGATCACGTAGTTGTCGCCTTCAGGATGGAGCTGACGGAACGCACGCAGGCTCTTTCCGGAAAAGCGCGCCGAATTCCACTTGCACTCGACCGCGTCGCAGCGACCGCCGCGCTGGGGTAGCACGAAGTCGATCTCGTTTTTCTGCTTGTCCCGCCAGTACAAGATCGACTCCGCCCCGGATGCCTGCAAGGTTTCGAGCACGAGATGCTCCCAGAGCAGGCCGCGATCGGTGTCGCGCAGCTTCGTCCAGCCGTGGGCGTAGGCGACGAAGCCGGTGTCGAAGGCGTAGATCTTAGGTTGTTGCAGGATCTCTCGCCGACCGCCGCCGTGAAACGGACGCAGCAGCGTGACCAGGTGCGTGACCTGCAGGACGTCGAGGTAGTTCGTCACCGTCGGACGACTGATGCGGCAGTGGTTGGCGAGGCGCGTGACCTCGAGCTGGCCGCCGCTGATGCGCAGCGCGAGTTCCACCAGTCGTAGGAACGCCTGCCGCTTCTCGACGCGGAACAGCTCCTGGACGTCCCTCGCAAAGTACGAATCGAGCCACTCGGCGTAAAACGCGGGATCTTCGTCATCCTCGAGGACGCGCTGCGGGAGGCCGCCGTGCAGCAATCGACGCTCGATGTCGGCGACGCCGAATGCCGGCAGTTCGCGGTGCAGCACCGGCAGCAGGTGGACCGTGCGCTTGCGGCCCGTCAGCGCGTCGCGAAATTTGCGCGTCGCGGCAAGCGTCGATGAGCCCGTCGCGAGAATGCGCAGATGCGGATGCTCGTCCGCGCCAATCTTGAGCAGTCGACTCGGGTCAGGCAGCTGATGCACCTCGTCGAAGACGACGATCGGTTCCTCGACCGACGCGTAGAAACGCTCTGGATCGTCAAGGCGGCGCGCCGTACTGGGCAGATCGCAGTTGAGGAAGAGGGCTTTGTCGCCAAGCTGGCGGCCGATCGTGGTCTTGCCCGCGCGCCGGACGCCCGTCAGCCACACGATCGGCGCCCGTCGCCAGACCGCGGCGAGGCGGTCGAGCCAGAAGGTGCGTGGGATGGGCGACGGCGACTTCATGGGGATGGACGCGCCTGGTCGATCGGCTGATCGCGTGCTGTCTTCCGCTTGGGCCAGCTTGTGGCAGCTTTCTGGCTAGAAATGTGACCAAACGCAACTTCACTTTACGTCTGGTCTGACCATTTGTAAAGTCAACCTGCGTTTGGTCAAGATTCAGCGCTGTGAGGAGCCTTCAGCGCCGCCGACGCGCTGGCTGTGCTTCTGGCGACGCTGGCGGAAATCGATGTGGGCGGGCTCCTCATCGCCGGAATTGTGCCGGGGCTGATCCTGGCTGGGCTTTATGTGGCGATGATCAGGCTGCAGGTGGCGTTGGCGCCGGACGCTGCGCCGGCCTACG